>PXSU01000052.1 GCA_003022745.1 Halobacteriales archaeon SW_9_67_25 | reverse complement strand
TCTCCTTTGCGGCCTACAGCCTCGGACTCGCGCTGCTGTGGGTAACGCTGCAGGCCCCGGACGTTGCGCTGACCGAGGCCGCCATCGGCGCCGGCGTGACGACGGTCCTCTTCCTGCTGACGCTGACCAAGACCGTCCGTCCCTCCCCCGACGCGTCGACGTTCAAGCCGGTCAACTGGCCGGCCGCGGCAGTCGTGACCGTCCTCGCCGGCGTGTTGCTGTGGACCGTGCCCGCCATCCCGGCCATCGGCGACCCCGAGGCACCCTCCTGGGCCTACGCCGACGTCACCCAGTTCTACCTCGGGAACGCCTACGCACAGACCGGCGTCGAGAACATGGTGACTGCCGTGCTGGCGGCCTACCGGGGGTTCGACACCCTCGGCGAGGCCGTGGTCGTCTTCGCCGCCGGCGTTGCGGTGCTCGTCGTCCTCGGGGAGGAGCGGTTCACATGAGCGGGCGCACGCGGCGACCCTACACCGAGAGTACGGTCATCATGACCACGGTCCGGATTATCGCACCCTTCGTACTCACCTACGGCCTGTTCGTGATGTTCCACGGCGCCGACTCCTCGGGCGGGGGCTTCCAGGGCGGAGCCATCGTCGCCGCGATGGTCATCATGGTCGCCTTTGCCTTCGGCATCGAACCCACCCGGCGGTGGTTCCGCAACCGCATCGTCGTGGCGCTCGCGACCGGCGGCGTCCTCGCGTTCGCGTTCATCGGCCTCGGGCCGCTCCTGCTGGGCGGGAGCTTCCTGGAGTATGCCACCTACGAGACCGCACTCGGGTGGAAGAAGGCCTCGAAGTACGGCATCGAGGGGGTCGAACTCGGCATCGGCGCCATCGTCGGCGGGGTCATTTCGGGCCTGTTTTTCGCCATCGCCGGCGGCTTCGAGTACACGGAGGGTCCGGAATGAGTGCCGTCGTCGACGTCCTGCTGACACGGTACAACTACGTCGCCGTCGTCGTCCTCGTCGCGGCCGGCCTGTACCTGGTGATCGGTGACCGCAACCTCGTGAAGAAGGTCATCGGGATGAACCTCTTCCAGACGGGCATCTTCCTGTTTTTCATCACCACTGCCGTCGTCGAGGGGGGCCACCCACCGGTCATCGAGGAGGGCGTCGAGACCTACGTCAGCCCGCTGCCCCACGTGCTCATCCTGACCGCCATCGTCGTCGGGGTGAGCCTGACTGCGGTGGCACTGACGCTCGTGGTCCGCATCTACAGCGAGTACGGCACGCTCAGAGCGGACCTGATAGCGGAGATGGAAACCGATGACTGACGCAATCGTTCTCGCGGTCGTCTTCCCGATCCTCGCGGCGGTCGCCTCGCTACTCGCGGGACTGCGCTGGGACCGGTCCGGGTGGTACGTCGCTGCGCTCGCGGCGGTCGTCGAACTCGGCCTCGCGGTCTCGATCCTGCTGTCGGTCCTGCAGGGTGGCCGGACCGCCTACGAACTCGGCGGGTTCGTGCCCCCGGCGGGCATCGAACTCGTCGCCGACGGGCTCTCGGCTCCGGTGCTCGTCCTCGTAGCGACAGTCTCGCTTGCCGTCCTCGCGTACGCCCGCCGGGCCGGCCCGCGCGGGAACGCCTTCTACACGGTCTATCTCCTGCTGGTGGCCGGCCTTGCCGGGGTCATCCTCACCGGGGACATCTTCAACATGTACGTCTTCCTCGAGATTACGGGTCTGGCGGCCTACGCCTTGGTCGCCAGCGGCGACGACGTCCGGAGCGCGGTCGCGGCGCTGAAGTACCTCCTGCTCGGGACCATCGGCGCATCGCTGTTCCTGCTCGGCGCGGGCTACGCCTACGTCGCCACCGGGACGCTCAACATGGTCGACCTCGCCGCCCGCTTCGCGGAGGTCGGCTACACCTCCCGGCCCGTCCTCGCGTCGTTCGGACTGATCGTGACCGGCCTGCTCGTGAAGGTCGCCCTGTTCCCGGTCCACTCCTGGCAGCCCGACGCCTACGCCACCGCGCCCGACAGCGTCAGCGCCTACATCTCCGCGCTCGTCTCGACCGTCTCGGCCTACGTCGTCGCGGGGAGCGTCCTCGCGGTGACGCAGTCGGAACTCAAGCGGATGCTCGCGTACTCCTCCGTCTCGCAGTTCGGGATGATCGTCGCCGCCTTTGCCCTCCTCTCGCCGACTGCCGCGGTCGGCGGCGTCGTCCACCTCCTCGGTCACGCCGTCATCAAGGGCGGCCTGTTCGCCGCCGCAGGCGTTGTCGCCCGCCAGACCGGCGCCCGGACCGTCGAGGAGTACGCCGGGCTGGCGAGTCGGCGACCCGTCTCCGCGGGGCTGGTCGCCGTTCTTGCCCTGGCGCTCGTCGGCGTCCCTCCTGCCGTCGGATTCGTCGGGAAGTGGTACATCGTGCTGGGGGCAATCGAGAGCGGGGCCCCCGTCGTCGCGGCGGTCATTCTCGCGAGCACGCTCTTGACGCTGGCGTACGTCGCGCGGGTCATCGAGCGGATGTACTTCGCGGACGTCCCGGCCGTCGAAGCCGGCGGAGAACGGGCGGCGGTCGCCGCTGACGGGGGCGAATCCACGGCCGCGGACACGGGCGTCGGCGAGGAGTCGCCGGTCTCCCCCGCCATGATCGCGGTGGTAGTGCTGGCCGCGTTTGCCGCAGTCGCGCTCGGCTTTGCCGGGACTGCCATCCAGTCGCTGCTGGAACCGACCCTCCAGGGGGTGTTCGGGACGTGAGCGAGATTGCCTCGCTGCGCCCGCTCGCGGCGGTGCTGGTCTCGGCGGTCGCAATCCCCCTCATCGTCGCCTCCCACCGCCGGCCGAACCTCCGGGAGGGCTGGACGATGCTCGCCGCCCTCGCGAAGGTCGCAATCGTCGCGAGCATGGTGCCCGGCGTGCTGGCGGGGGACGTCTACGTGACCGACATGGGCACCTTCGTCGCCGGCGTCGGGTTCGTCCTGCGGGCCGACGCGCTGGGGATGCTCTTTGGCGCACTCGCCAGTGCGCTGTGGGTGATCACCAGCCTCTACAGCGTCGGCTACATGCGCGGCCTCGACGAGCACGGCCAGACGCGCTACTTCGCCTCCTTCGCGGCCAGCCTCGCGACGGCCATCGGCGTCGCCTTTGCCGCCAACCTCGTGACGCTGTTCATCTTCTACGAACTGCTCACGGTCGCGACCTACCCGCTCGTGGCACACGACGAGACCGCCGAGGCCCGGGCGGCCGGCCGGAAGTACCTCGCGTACACCTTCGGCGGCGGCGTCGCCGTCCTCACCGGAACCGTCCTCGTGTTCTGGCTGACCGGCACGACCGCCTTCACGCCCGGCGGCATCGTGGCGCTCGCCGAGGCCGATCCCGCGATTGCACGCCTCGCATTCGCCCTGCTGGCGGCCGGCTTTGGCGTCAAGGCCGCGCTCATGCCCCTCCATTCGTGGCTGCCCGACGCGATGGTCGCGCCCACGCCCGTGTCGGGACTGCTCCACGCCGTCGCCGTCGTCAAGAGCGGCGTGTTCGGCATCGCCCGCGTCGCACTCGACGTGTTTGGCCCGGAGACGATGCGGGAACTGGGCGTGGGCCTGCCCCTGGCTGCCGTCGCCGCGTTCACGCTGTTGACCGCGAGTGTCATCGCGCTCCGGAAGGACAACCTCAAGCGCCGGCTCGCGTACTCGACGGTCAGCCAGCTCTCCTACATCGTACTCGGCCTGGGCGTCCTCTCGGGCAACGCAATCGTCGGCGGCCTGCTGCACATCCCCGCCCACGCGTTCATGAAGCTCACCCTCTTTTTCTGTGCTGGGGCCGTCCACGTCGAGACCCACACCGACGACATCTCGAACATGGCGGGCATCGGCAGGCGGATGCCCCTGACGATGGTGGCCTTCGCGGTTGCCAGCGCGGGCATGGCCGGTATCCCGTTGCTCGCCGGGTTCGTCAGCAAGTGGTACATCCTGATCGGCTCCGTCCAGTCCGGCCAGGCCGTCTTCGCGGTCGCCCTGCTGGTCTCGGGCATGCTGAACATCGCGTACTTCTGGCCGGTCGTCTACCAGGCCTTCTTCGAGAGTCCCGGGGACCACGACGAGAAACCCCTCGTCGAGAGCGTCCTCGGCGGCCGGTTCGGTCCCGGTGGTAGCGAGGCTGTGGCAGCCGACGGGTCCGGGGATGTCCGCCCTGACGGTGGGTCCGGCGGGGCAGACCCGCTCGGCCACACCGACCACGCCCACCACGGCGGCCCGCCCCCGGGTGGCTGGGAGGAGCGTGGCTGGCGCGGCGGGGAGTCGACGTGGTTCATGCTGGGACCGATTCTGGCGAGCGCCTCGGGTGCGGTGGCGCTCGGTGTCGCACCGGCGGTGTTCGTCTTCCTGCGCATCGTCCGGACCGTCGCGGAGAACGTGGGGGTGATCGGATGAGTACCCTCGCGGTCGTCCCGCCGGGGCTGGTGGTGCTCGCGGCGGCACTGGTCGTCGCCTGGCTCCCCCGCCGGGCCGGCCACGCGCTGGGCGTCGCGGTCACCGGTGCCACGTTGGTCTGGGCCTGGCTCGTCCCCGAGGGGCAGTCCCTCGAAGTCGTCTTTCTCGGGTTCGACGCCGTGCTGTTCAACGTCGACACCCTCTCGCGGCTGATGGCGCTCATCTTCGCGTTCATCGGCGCTACTGCGGTCGTCTACTCGTATGCGACCGAGGCCGACACCCGCCAGACCGCCTTCGCGCTCGGGTACGTCGGGACCAGCGTCGGCGCCGTCTTCGCCGGGGACTGGCTGACGTTTGTCTTCTTCGTCGAACTGATGGGCGTGGCCTCGACGCTGCTGGTCTGGACCCACGGCGGCCGCGCGGTCCGGGCTGGCTTCCGGTACGCCCTCTGGCACGGGCTCGGGGGCAGCCTCATCCTCGCGGGTATCATCTGGCACTACGCGGCGGTCGGGTCGTTCCTCTTCAGCGCGACCGACGGCATCGCGCCCGGCGTGCCCGCAGCCCTGTACGCGCTGGGCTTTGGCGTCAACGTCGGCTACATCGGCCTGCACGTCTGGCTGCCCGACACCTACCCGCGCCCGCACATCGCGGCGAGCGTCTTCCTCTGTGTCTACACCACCAAGACCGGCGTCTACGGGCTGGGACGGGCCTTCCCGGAGGGCCACCTCTGGCTCGCCTACATGGGCGGCGGGATGGCCGTCTTCGGCGCCTTCGTCGCTCTGCTGCAAAACGACATGCGCCGCCTGCTTTCCTATCACATCCAGTCCCAGGTCGGCTACATGGTCGCCGGCGTCGGCATCGGCTCGGCGCTGGCCTTCTCCGGTGCGTTCGCCCACGTGTTCAACCACATCCTCTACAAGAGCCTCCTGTTCATGTGCGCGGGCGCCATCATCTACCGCACCGGCACGGCGAATCTCAAGAAACTCGGCGGCCTCCGCCACGAGATGCCCCTCACTGCAGCCATCTTCGGGATTGCGGCCCTCTCGATTGCGGGCTTTCCGGGCTTCAACGGCTTCGTCAGCAAGGGCATGGTCGTCGGGGCGGCCCACAAGGAACACCTCGACGCGCTCTGGTACATCCTCCTTCTGGGGGGCGTGGGCACGTTCATGTCGTTCATCAAGTTCGGCTACTACGCCTTCTTCCACGGCGAGGCCCAGCAGACCGTGCCGGGGCGGGAACTCAACACCGGCCAGAGGGTCGCGATGGGCACTGTCGCGACGCTGTGTGTCCTGTACGGTCTCGTCCCGGGCGCGCTGTTCGGACTGTTGCCCGGCGTGGAGTCTGCGACGTACGTCGCACTCCCGGCAGCCGAGGCGAAGTATACCGTCTTCACGGTCGACCACCTCGTCGAGGGCTTCGGCCTCGCGGCGCTCGGGCTGGTCGGGTTCGCCGCTCTCAAGAAGCCCCTCTCGAAGGTAGGCCACGTCCCCGACATCGACTACGTCTACAACCGCGTGGGCTTCTACGGGACCCGGGCCGTCGTCGTCG
>PXSU01000051.1 GCA_003022745.1 Halobacteriales archaeon SW_9_67_25 | reverse complement strand
CCATCGAGCGCTCCCGCGAACTGAAATCGGAACTCAACGCCGTCGAGGAGCAGGCGGACGAACTCGAATCGGAACTCGAGGAGTGGCTCCTCCGGATACCGAACGTCCCCCACGAGAGCGTCCCGGAAGGTGACGACGAGAGCGACAACGTGGAGGACCGCCGCTGGGGGTTCGAGGACCGCCGCGCATTGCCCGAACCCGTCGTTCCCCACTACGACCTGGGCGAGGAGTTGGACATTCTGGATTTCGAGCGGGGTGCGAAGGTCGCTGGCGGAGGGTTTCAGTTCCTCAAGGGTGACGGCGCACGCCTGGAGTACGCCCTGGTCCAGTTCATGCTCGACGTCCACCGCGAGCAGGGATACACGGACGTGTTCCCGCCGCTCCCGGTCAACTCCCGGTCGATGCAGGGGACCGGCCAGTTCCCCAAGTTCGTCGGGGACGCCTACCGCATCGGCGGCCACAACGACGAACCCTACGACGACGACGACCTCTGGCTCCTTCCCACGGCGGAGGTGCCCGTCACGAACATGTATCGTGACGAGATCCTGCTGGACGACGACCTGCCGATCAAGCACGTCGCCTTCTCGCCGAACTTCCGGCGCGAGGCCGGCGAACACGGCACCGAGACCCGCGGGTACGTCCGGGTCCACCAGTTCAACAAGGTCGAACTGGTCAACTTCGTCCGGCCCGGCGAGAGCTACGACCGTCTGGAGAGCCTGGTCGGGGAGGCCGCCGCAGTACTCGAAGGGCTCGGGTTGCCCTACCGCGTCCTCCACATGTGCACCGGCGACATGGGCTTTACGCAGGCCAAAAAGTACGACATCGAGGTGTGGGCACCGGCCGACGACATGCCCGAGGGCCCCGACGTTGGCGGCCGGTGGCTCGAAGTCTCCTCGGCGTCGAACTTCGAGGACTTCCAGGCCAGGCGTGCCGGCCTCCGGTACCGCCCCGAGCGCCACGAATCCGCCGAGTACCTCCACACGCTGAACGCCTCCGGGCTGGCACTGCCCCGCGTCGTCGTCGCCATCCTCGAGTACTACCAGAACCCCGACGGGACCGTCACGGTCCCCGAACCGCTCCGGCCCTACATGGGCGGCCAGGAAGTAATCGAGGGCCACGAACCGGTCGGCGAGGCGGCCCTCGGGGCCGGAAACCGGGAGTGAACCGCCTCGGGGTCGCCCCGAGGCACTCCGCCTGTAGACCGCTCGCTCACCGGGTGAACGTCCCTATCTCCCCGATGTTGCTTCCTTCGAAGGCGAACACGTCGACGAAACGCACGATGAGTTCCCCGTCCGGGTCGAGCAATCGGCCCTGGACGACCACGCCGTCGCTGTTTTCCTGGCCGTAGACGCCGTCTATCGGGTGGCTGGTCCCGCGCATCGGACGTTCCTCGCGCATGAATCGGACGAACCGCTCGCGTCCGGTGAACGTGCGGTCCGGGCGGACGTGCCGAAAGTCGGGCGCGAGCAGGTCCGCGAGCAGGTCGTAGTCGTCCTCGTCGAGCGCCCGGTAGTACGCGCGGGCCGCCTCGGTCCTGCTCCGACCGCTCCCGTTCTCGTCCATGTGTGGGCAGTCCGCTCACGGCCACTTAATCGTAGGTCCCTCGGGACGGACACTACACCCTCGGGGACGGACCGTTTTTGTCCGCGCCGGGGCTACGGGCCGTGTGGAGTTGCACGTCCGCTACGAGGGTGACGACGACCCCGAGAAGTGCACGGCACGGAAACTCGACCGGTTCGACCTCGCGACGCTGCACCGCACGGCCAGGGCAGTCCCGCCGGGGATCGTCCTCGACCCCTTTGCCGACCGGGCGCTCTCGCCCGCCGACCGCGAGGACGGCGACGCCAGCCAGCCGGCTGTGGTGAGCGACCGCCTGGTCGCGCTGGACTGTTCCTGGGAAACCGCAGAGCGGGAGGCGTTCGACCTCCAGGGGCCACACCGCTCGCTCCCGTTTCTCGTGGCCGCGAACCCGGTCAACTACGGGACGGCGTTCCGGCTGACGACCGTCGAGGCCTTCGCCGGCGCGCTCATCATTCTGGGGGAGCGCGAGCAGGCCGAACGCATCCTCTCGAAGTTCACCTGGGGTGCGACCTAACCGTTTTCGGCAGCGTACCAGATGTCGGAGGCTACGGGAGCCAAAGCGAGACGGTTCTGATGACCCGGCGGTAAAGAATTACGCACGACCCTATCAGAACCCGACCTCTGGGTCCGGCGCGGGGAGTGGACTGCCCGGCAGGTCCCTCCCTGGGTCGGGATCGTTGTACGCCATCGGCGCGACGTCGTTTGGCCCGTCGGGGTAGCACAGCGACGCCAGTGTCTGGATCTGCTGGCGGCCGACGTCGAGTTCGAACTGGCCGCCGCCGTACATCTCGATTCCCCGCTGCTGGCAGTACTCGATGGTGTCGAGCAGTCTCCGGACGGTCCCGAACCGCGAGGGCTTGACGTTCAGCCACGACGGTTCGAACGGCAGCGCTTCGATGCTGTCGACGCCAGTGATAGGCAGGTCCCAAGAAATGCGCTCTTCGTGGCCATCGAAGAGTGGTCGCGTGGCCTTCGTCAATGCGGGGTCCTCGATAATCGACTCGGGGAAGGCCTCGATCAGCCGCCCGTAGAGGTCGGGGTCGGGCGGGTTCTCGACGTCCGTTCCCTCGTACTGGCTCTTCAAATCGAGGATCCGGACAGCCCCCGTCGCTGCAAGCTCCGCGACGAGGTCGGCAGTCCACTCGGGCGTCGGGTCGAGTTTGAACCCCAGGTCGGGGTGGACATCGAGCAGTCGGTGGACGCGGTCGGCCGTCGGCAGGTCGTCGCTGTCGACCGTGCTGAGGCGCGCGCTACCGACGAACCGCACGGGGTCGCAGGACCGGTCGAGGCGCTCTCCCAGCGTCTCCCCGGCCTGCCGGAGCGCGAGGTCCAGCGCCGCGCTCTCGAAGGCCCACCGGCGGTAGTGCCGGAAGTCCTCGCGGTCCGGCGGGGTGGGAAACAGGTCGTACTCCGCCAGCAGCGCCGAGAACGAATCTAGCGTGTACTCGCCGGCAATCGAGAGACCGAGTTCGGCCCACCGTTCCGGGTCGTGCTCCGCCGCGTCGTAGGTGACGTCTTCGCCGCGACCGACGGCGCCGTCGCCGGAAAGGGAGAGAACTGAGGTCACGCGGGTGAACCCGCTGGAGGTGTCCCGGTCGCGGCGGTCGACGCCGAGCGATTCGACCCGGAGTGGCAGGTCCGCGAGGCGGTCGTACATGAGTGGTTGTGTTGGCGGACCGGGGCCGTATAACGGCGTCGACCCGACCCGCAACCGTTAACCGGGGCCACGCGAAAGCGGTCGGTATGGCCCGATTCGAGCAAGCGGAGGAGCGCATCTTCACCAAGCAGATCTGCATGCGGTGTAACGCCCGCAACCCACAGCGGGCCGAGAACTGCCGGAAGTGTGGCTACGGCCGTCTCCGCCCGAAGGCCCGCGAATCCCGGAGCGCCTGACGTCGCGTCGATTCCAGCCCACTCCTACTCGTCGGGATACTTCGGTTCCCGTTTCTTGGCCCGCGAGAGAGCCGTCTCGACGACGTCCCGGACGTCGCCGTGGAAGACGCCACCGTGGCCCGAGTACATGTGCTCGACGCCCTCTGGCATGCGCCCTAGCAACTCGCGGATGCTCTCGATGAGGCGCTCGCGGCTCATCCCGGGGTAGTCCGTCCGGCCGAAACTCCCGTAGTCGAACGCGCCGTCGTCGTGGACGACCACGTCACCCGAAAAGAGGGACTCCTCGCTCACAAAAGAGACGTGGTCGTCGCCGTGGCCCGGCGTGTACACGACCTCGCAGTCCTCGTCGCCGACCGCGAGGACGTCCCCGTCGTCGATTCCGTGTCTTCGCCTCGGGTGGGGATCGTAGGCATAACAGTCCGCGTCGAAGGCATCGAGGACGGTCCCGAGTTGTTCGATGTGGTCGCCGTGCTGGTGGGTGAGGACCACCTTCGAGAGCGTGTCGGTGTGCTCCCGGATGCCGTCGACGACCCCCGGCATCGACCCGGCGTCGACCATCGTCGGCTCCTCGCCCAGCGCGAGGTAGGCGTTGCAGGTGAACTCCTCGGCGTCCGCGGTGACGTTGATGACCTCCATGTGGGCCAGCACGCGTCCCGGGGGCTTGAAGGTGGCCTCCGTCGGTCGCACAGGTAGCTTCCGTCGGTCGCCCAACGCCAGTGTTTTTCGACGCGGGTCCGACCGTCGAGTATGAGCGACGAGTTCGACTGGCGGGGCTGGGTGCTCGTGGGCGTCGTGGTGGTGGCCTTTCTGGTCGTCCCGGCGGCGATCCTCTATCTTCCACAGGCCCGGGGTCTCGTCGCGTCGCTCGGGCTGACACTCAGGGACGCCTACCTGGTCCTCCCGCTGGTGCCGGCGTTCCTGCTGGGCGCGACGGCGGTGTGGGCAGCCGTCCGGGCGCGGTCCGGGTGAGAACCGGGACCGGGATTCATTGTGCAGCAGTGTCTTGGTCGAAACGTGAGATGGTAGCGTCACTGTATCTGCCGGCGGTGTTGCTCGCGGCCATCGTCGGGATGGTCGTGGCATTTCTCGCCTGGGTTCGGGGCGACCGACCCGGGGCGCGGCCGCTGGGCCTGTTTCTGGTGGCGGCGAGCCTCTGGGCCGTCGCGGAGGGCATCAGCGTCGCCGTGGCCGACCCGGGAGCGACGCGGCTCTTGTCGCAGGTGGGCCTCTCGCTGTCGCCGGTCGTCCCCCTCGCGTGGCTGGCGACGGTCCTCGGGTACGTGGGACGAAAACGGTGGCTGACCGCGCGCCGGGTGGGGCTCTTGCTCGTCGAGCCGGCGGTGTTCGTGCTTCTGGTCTGGACGAACCCGGGACACGGGTTGGTCTGGACCGCCACCAGGAGCGACACCGTCGGGGGGTTCACCGCTGACTCCGTGGTATTCGGGATCGGGTTCTGGGGACACCAGGTCTACTCGTTCCTGCTCGTGGCGGGCGCCGCTGTCGTGCTCGTCCGGACCCTTGTCCGGGCCGACCGCCCGTACCGCGCCCGGAGTACCGCGTTGCTCGTCGCTATCGCCATCCCGACGACCGGAAACGCACTGCAGGCGTTCGGCGTGGTCCCGCCCGGACTCGGCCTGACGGCGCCGGGGTCCGTCATCTCGGGGCTCGTGCTCGGTTTCGCGCTCTTTCGGGCGGACCTGTTGCGCCTGTCGCCCGCCCTCCGCGAACTCGGCCGCGAGGAAGTGCTCGCGGAACTGGACGACAGCATCCTGATCGTGGACGGCCACGACCGCGTCGTCGACACCAACCCCGCGGCCAGGGAGTTGCTCGGCGACGACCCCGTGGGCCAGTCGCTGTACGACGTGCTGCCGGCGCTGGCCGAGGCGGTCGAACAGGGCGATCGGTCGCGGTTCCGGCTCGACATCGACGGGACCGTTCGCTACTACGACGTCAGGGTGTCCCCGCTGTACCGGAACCGGGGCGTCCTCTCGGGCCGGCTGGTCAGCCTCCGTGACGTGACCGAACAACACCAGCGCGAGCAGCGCCTCGACGTGCTCAACCGGGTGCTCCGCCACAACATCCGCAACGAACTCAACATCGTCCGGGGCAACATCGACATCGCACGCGAGGAGGCCAACCCCGAGGTGGCCGGGCGCCTGGAGACTGCCCTGGACACGCTGGAGGTCCTGGTTGACAGGAGCGAGAAGGTCAGCACGCTCTCGCAGCTGTTCGAGACCGACACCGGTGGCCGGTTCGACCTCGCGGCCGAACTCGAAAGCGACGTCGCCACCCTCCGTGAGGAGTATTCCCACGCCGACATCGACCTCTCGCTACCACCGGAACTCCCCGTCGGGACCAGCCCGCCGGTGGTCATCGTCTTCGAGGAGCTGGTCCGAAACGCCATCGAACACAACGACGGCCCCACCCCACACGTATCAGTTTCGGTCGATGAAGGCGCGAGCGACGACCGGTACGTGGGGCTGGCCGTGACCGAGGGCCGCGAGACGCCACTCGAACACGGCAGCGGGGTCGGCCTGTGGCTGGCCCGCTGGGTCACGGAACGAAACGGTGGCTCCCTGTCCATCGAGCACACCGACGACGGCGCGGCTGTCACGGTCGTGTTGCCCCGCGAGGACGGCGACGAGACGGGAGGCCAGTCACGGGACGACACTGTCGAACCGGCCGAGGAGCCCCGTGCCAGGTGACCCGTCGCGAAGACCTGCGAGGGATCGGACGAGCGTGTCTACTCCTCGAAGTCCCGGCGCATCGCAATCTCGAACCAGGGACACAGCCGGAGCTGTCGGTACCACCGGGGGTTGTGGTAGAGCCGTTCGTATGGCACCCACATGATGCCGCCGACCTCGGCGGGGTCGGGGTCGAGACTGGTGTCCGAAAGCGTCGCCTTGAGGACGGCACAGACCTCGTGTTCGACGCCCTCGGTGTAGTAGTGGCGCCTGTACTCGAAGCGGTCGGTCGCCCGGAGGTCGTCGTACTGGTCGGCCGAGACGCCCAGTTCGTCGTCGAGGCGCTCGCGTGCGGCCTCGACCTGCGTCTGGCCCTGCACCGGGTGGGACGCGACGGTGCCGTCCCAGTGGGTGTCCCAGAGGCGTTTGTCGGGACTGCGCTGGGCCAGGAGGACGTGTCCGTCCCCGTCGAACAACAGCGTGGTGAAAGCCCGGTGGCGGACCCCCTCTCCCGTATGGGCCTCCAGTCGGTTCACGAGCCCCTGCTCGTTGTCGTCGGCGTCGACGGCGATTACCTGCTGGCGCACGTTCTCGTGGGTCACCGCCTCCGACTCGTGGGCATTCATTACCAGCCATGTAGGAGACCCCTCACAAACCGGCTTCGGTTTCGGGGGCCGTCTGCTCGACCGCCTCATATATTCGGGCTTTCCCGACTGGCGCGCACGTGTCGCCAGTGAACTCTCGTATAATTCTTAATTCAGGGTTCTCCCAAACGAAGGTATGGCAGACGCAGATAACCCAGTCCGGCCAAGCGGAGCACCGTCCGTCGGCGAGACAGCGGAGCGGTCACGCACTGTCGAGCCTGAGGATATCGAGCGGTTCACCGAGATTAGTGGCGACAGAAATCCACTCCACTACGACGAGGCGGCAGCACGAGCGACCCAATCCGGCGAAATCGCCGTTCAGGGGGGCATAACGAGCGCGATCCTCAATGCTGTTGTGGCCGAGGAGGTGCCCGGACCCGGAACCGTGTTTCTGACCGTCGAGTGGGACTTCACCGCACCGGTGCGCCCGGGCGATACCATCACGGGGTCGGTGGAAGTGATCGACGTGCGAGAGGACAAACACATCACAGAGCTCACGACGACAGTGACCCGCGGGGATGGCGAGGTAGCCCTCGATGGGACCACAGTCTGCTGCAGGATAGATGTCAGCGGCACGGAATCAACGGAGTAGCGATTACCCAGAGTAATCGGATTGTGACTATTAGAATCCCGGACCCGCTTGCTCCTCACGTCCGTTC
>PXSU01000050.1 GCA_003022745.1 Halobacteriales archaeon SW_9_67_25 | reverse complement strand
CGGCGGGCGGGGCAGCCCGAACGCCGCCTTGAGGGTCAGCGTCACCGCGAAGGCGACGAGCGCGTAGCCGATGACCGTCCCCGTCGTCTCCCGCTCGTCCACCCAGTACAGCACCGAGAGGAAGACGACGAGGAAGGCGACCCCACCCAACTCTGTGACGAGCCCGAACGCCTCGCCCAGCACCGGCGACGCCGATTCGCGTATGCCCTCACTGACGGATTGCAGGCGGTACACACGCGTTCCTACGGCGGTCCGTGCAAAAGGGTTTCTATGGTGTCAGTCGTGTCACCGAGAGCCACTCGACGCCCCCGTCGACCAGCGCGACAGTCATCTCCTTGCGGACGCCGTGAGCGAGCCGCACGTCCAGCGCGAGGTCCCGCGGCGCGAACGTGTGGTCTGCAGGGAGGACCCGCACGAGCCGCTCGGAGTGACCCAGGTCCGCGACGCTCTCGACGTGTGCGTAGGTCCGGAAGTCCGCGCCGAACTTGTACCCGGTCTTGGGGACGATGCCCGCGGTCCGCAACGCGTCGTAGACCTGCAGCCGGCGGTCGAACCGTTCGCCCTCTACCTCGCGTCCGCGGTCCAGAAGTGCCCGTTCGGCGTCAGCCCGGCCAGCCAGCCCCAGACCCCCCCGGCCGGCGAGGGAGGCGGCCTCGACGAGCGACAACTGGACGGTACCGTCCTCGTCGAGCCGCTGACCGTAGAACGCCCGGCCGTGGAGCGTCTCCGGCGGGTCCGGGACCAGGACGCGGTCGGCGACCAGTTCGCCGGTCACCTCTGGCACGTCGCGGTAGGACGACCCTGTCAGCGTCGGCGCCTCTACAGCGAAGTAG
The DNA here is from genome assembly GCA_003022745.1 of Halobacteriales archaeon SW_9_67_25. Classification (GTDB taxonomy): domain Archaea; phylum Halobacteriota; class Halobacteria; order Halobacteriales; family Haloarculaceae; genus SW-9-67-25. Next base: position 12,274 of record PXSU01000050.1, on the reverse strand, counting down.
GTGAGTTCGCTCTCCTCGTCGACGACGGCCAGCACGCCCGTTCCCTCGCCGCGGCCCGCGAGTCCCGAGAGCGTCGCCGCCGGGACGTCGGCGCGCTCGCCGACCGCCCGGACCCGGTAGGCCGGCGAGAGGTAGAACCCGCGGTCGCGGAGGTCCCGGTAGACGAAGAAGGCAACCTCGGAGACGGCGGCCGAGGCGAGAAAGCCACGGAAACCCAGCCGGTCTCCCTCGCCGTCGACGACCGCATCCAGGTCGCCCTGGAACAGGAGATGGGCCGCCTCGACGGGCGCGAGGTGGACGTCGCCGTCGACGGGCCGGCCGTACCCGCGGGCGTCGTAGAACTGCTCACGGCCCGCCCGGCCCGCGCGAACGGCGTCGCCGTCGTAGGTCGCCTCCATGCCCCGGTGTCGGTGCCCGCAGTTCATAGCCCCTGTGATGTCGGCGCCGCCAGGTCGCATCCGGCGTCCAGGCAGCGTCGGCCCGTCGACGACTCGAAGGCGGGCAGGCCGCACGCACACGTCCCGTCGTGGACGCCCTCGGGGAACGCGAACCCGGTCTCGCAGTCGGGGTAGCGGTCGCAGCCGAGGATGAGTCCCCCGCGCCGCAGGACGCGCAGGTCGGCCCCGCAGTCGGGGCAGTCCCACTCGCAGTCGAAGGCCGCGCGGACCCGCTCGTCGACCGACTCGCAGTTCCGGTCCAGACAGACGACGAACGTCGTCCCCCGTTCGACGCGGACGCGGGGCAGGCCACACTCGCTGCAGTTCTCGTTGACGACTGTGGCGCCCGCGGGCAGGCCGTAGCGGTCGCCACACCCGGGACAGCTGACGGCGCCGCGGGCCCGGACAAGTTGCGCCCCGCAGGCACAGGCACCCACCGGAACGCCAGCGTCTGTCGTGGGGTACTGCCCGCGGACGTGCGTCTCGTGGAGCTCGACAGACAGACGCTCGTCGCCGTCGACGGCGGTCACGGTTTCGGTCCCGACAGTCACCGACTCTGGGCGGGTGAGCCACGCGACTGGCTGGTAGCCGGCCGCGTCGTGAACGAGGGTCGTCCCGTCGGGCTTGACCACGACGAGCACTTCGCCGTGCTGGCGGCGGTCCCGGCCCGTCCCGTCGAAGGTGGTCGTACACGTCCCCGCGATCAGGTGAGTGGGTTCGGGCATGGCACGGGCTGGCTGCCCGATCGCATTTGAAAGTCAGGAAAAGGGCCCGCGCCTGCGGAGGCGTGGGAGCCCGCAGCGCGGAGCCACGGAAACGCGGCGGGGCACAGGCCCCGTGGACTCGAAGACGTGCGTGCCGGCGGACGTGGCGAGTGCCCGCCGGCGAAGGTCGGGTGGCGATTCGGTGGCTGGCTGTGCGTGAGGAGACACCCACCGCGAGCGCGCCCTACCGTCTGTACTCGCGTCCGAGGACGAGGCCAGCGAGGTTCACCGTCAGGAGGCCGCCGGCGACGAACGGCCGCTCGACGATGACTCCGCTGGCCAGCAGTGTCACCAAGACGAACGGCAGCAGGACCGCCGTCCAGAACCCGAGGCAGCGAACTGCCGGACGGACGTGCGTCTGCAGGTCTGCGCTATCGACCGACTGTCGGGACGTCGCGCTGCATTCGGATCCGTGCGGGGACACGCTCGACACGATGGGTCTCCTCGACTATCTATTGTACTGCTTCTACAATATAAGGGGCCGACCGCTAGCTCTATTTCGGTTCATTTTCGGAATACTCCGTGCTGCTGGTGACGTTTCACTCTCCCCCGCCGACGTTTTACAACGCCCGTAGAACGGAGCTAAAAATTCATACGGGCCTCTCGATACGTCTCTCTTTTGTCTATACTCCGCGAATATACTGTATCAAAACCTGGATACGAACGCCGGCCCGACAGATGACGCGACCCGCAACAGAAATCAGCAGATATTTCTGGCTCTCGGGCCGGTATTTTCGACTCTACACACCGGGCGGGTGCTATCCGCCGACGGTAGGGGAATCGATTGCCGGTATGCGGGAGTGCGGGAAGTGTTTACAGGAGAGGCCGGGCTTATGCGACGGAAGCCGCTAGCGACGACGATGGCAGACAGGGACGTGGCGACCGTCGAAACCGTCGTGGCCGGACCCCACAGGAGTCACGGGGGCGACAGATGACGGGGCCCTCGGACATCCGGGAAGCCGACGAGGCGCGGAACCACCTGGACGACCTCGCGGACGGGTGTGGCTGTGCGGAAGTCTGGGAGTTTCTCTCCGAGCGCCGCGACGAGGAAGCGGAGTGACCGGACCGGGGGCTTTTAGTGCCGCCCGGCGTAGCGCGACCGATGAGTGACGACGGGAGGGAGACGCCACCGCCCACGGACCGCGAGTCACCGGTCGGCGCACCGGTCATCCGTGGCGATCCGTCGCTGACCGGCGACCACGCCGAGCGTGCGGTCGCGTTTGACCCCGACGACCCGGAGAGCCTCGAACTCGCGGCCGAGACGGTCGCGGCCTTCGCGGGGAACACCGCCGGCGCCGAGGACAACGTCCTGATGCTCCGCGGCGCGGCCGCGTGTGCGGCGCTCGTCCGCGGCGAGGGGTCCTACAAGGCGGCGGCCGAGCGCGCGGGCGAGGGCGTGACTGTCCCGTTCATCAGGAAGTGGTCCCGCGTCCACGACCTGCCACAGTCGATCCGCAGACACGTCGCCCGCGGCGAGATCGCCCCCACGGCGGCCAAGCACATCGCACGCGTCGACGGTACGGTCCGCCTCCACCTCGCGTGGGCCACTCTGGACCACGGGCTGACCGTCCGGGAGGTGCGGTCGGCGGCCAGCGCGGTCAACGACGGTGCCAACGTTGAGCGCGCGCTCGCACGCCAAGGCGTCACACTCGGGGAGATACGGCTCGAACTCCCAGTGGATGTGTACTGCGAACTCCGGCGCCGGGCCTCGCTCGAGGACCGCCACCCCGGCGGGATCGTCGGCGAAACGCTCGCCGAGTGGCTGGCCGACCAATCGTAAGGACTTAGCCCACAACAACCCGACGTCCGCCCGCGGGCCGGTAGCTCAGTTAGGCAGAGCGTCTGGCTTTTAACCAGATGGTCGGGGGTTCAAATCCCTCCCGGCCCGCTCGTGGGACGAACGAACGTGAGGAGCCGAGCGGCCACGGTGGATTTGAACTAGACAGCGTGGAGTCCGAGCGAAGCGAGGAACACGCTGGCGTGGTTCAAATCCCTCCCGGCCCGCTCAACGATTCTCGTCGGGGTTCCTCGGTCGCGACAGTTCCTTTTCCATCTCGACGTGGGGAATACCGGCTTCGGGGAAGACGTCGCTGACCGTCTCGTAGCCGAGTTTCGCGTAGAACTCCGCGACGTGGGTCTGGGCGTGGAGCACCATCCGCGAACAGCTCCGCTCCCGTCCCGCGGACTCGACGGCTTCCATGAGTCGCCGTCCGAGTCCCTCGCCACGGTAGGGTCGGAGGACGGCGACCCGTTCGGCCTTGCCGGTCGTCTCCTCTGGTACCCGCAGCCGCGCGGTTCCCACGGGCTCGTCCCGGGCGGTATCCCGTGCCAGGAAGTGCGTCGCCGTCGCGTCGTGTTCGTCCATCTCGGTGGCCTCGGGGACGCCCTGCTCGTCGACGAAGACTGCCCGCCGGACGGCGAAGGCCCCGGCGAGGGGACCGTCGTCGACGCGCTGTACCTGTCGGTGATGACGACGTCGTGTGGATGGCTCTCCTGCTGGCCGGCCGGGGAGACGCGCACGAACTCGGCGCGCTGCTTGAACCCGGGGATCGACTCGGCGCCGACGTAGCCCATCCCGGACTGCATCCCGCCGACAAGCTGGTAGAGTTCCGACTCCAGGGTCCCCTTGTAGGGGGTGGCGGCCTCGACGCCCTCGGGGACGAACTCGTCGTCCTCGTCTTTGAGGTAGCGCTCGCCACCGCCCTCGCTCATCGCGCCGACCGACCCCATGCCGCGGTACTGCTTGTACTTCTTTCCGTTCATCGTGATGACCCGGCCGGGGGCTTCCTCGGTGCCCGCGAAGTACGACCCCAGCATGACGGCGTCGGCACCGGCCGCGATGGCCTTGATCGCGTCCCCGGAGTAGCGGATGCCGCCGTCGGCGATGACGGGAACGTCGTGCCGGCTGGCGACGTCGGCCACCTGTGCGACGGCGGTAATCTGGGGCATCCCCGCCCCCGTCACGACCCGGGTCGTGCAGATCGACCCGGGGCCGATGCCGACCTTGACGCCGTCGGCGAAGTCGACGAGGTCGCGGGCGGCCTCGCGGGTGCCGACGTTGCCCACGACGACGTCCGCGTCGACCGCCTTGCCGATCTCGCGGGCGCTCTCGACGACGTTGCTGTTGTGGGCGTGGGCACAGTCGATAAACAGCACGTCCGCGCCGGCGTCGTCGGCCGCCCGTGCGCGGTCGAGTTCGAAGGGCCCGACTGCGACGCCGATCCGGAGGTGGCCGTCCTCGTCGCGGGCGGCGTTGTCGTACTCCCGCCGTTCGAGGATGCCGGCCATCGTGATGAGGCCGACCAGCCGGTTCCCGTCGTCGACGATGGGGACGCGCTCGATCTTGTGCTCGTACATCAACTCCAGCGCCTCGCGGGGGGTGACGTCCTCGCTGGCCGTGATGACCTCGTCGGTCATCGCTTCCCGGACGGCGTCGGATTCGCCGACTTCGAGATAGGGACGGATGTCGGTTCCCGAGATGATGCCGAGCACCCCCTCCTCGCCGTCGACGACCGGCGCACCCGAGACGCCCCGGCGGTTCATCATCTGGTCGACCTCGCGGACGGTCTGGTCGGGCGAGGCAGTCACGACGTCGCGGATGATGAGTTCGTCCGCGCGCTTGACCTGCTCGACATCGGCGACCATCTCGTCGACGGACATGTTGCGGTGGAGCACGCCAAGCCCACCCTGCCGTGCCATCTCGATGGCCAGTTCGCTCTCGGTGACGGTGTCCATCGCCGCCGAGAGGACCGGAATCCCCAGTGTGACCGACCGCGAGACGCGTGTCGACGTGTCGGCCTCGTCCGGTTCGACGCTACTCTCCTTCGGTCGCAACAGGACGTCGTCGAAGGTCAGCGCCTCCGGGACGCGGAGTTTCTCCGAAAAAGGGTCCTCGTTCGCCATGTAAACCGTCTGCGGGGCCGACTCAAAAGCGTTGCGAGACGCGGGACCGCTCGCTCGCCACGCAGGGAGTCCCGGCCCGTGTCACCGAGACCCGTGGGGTCGCCCGTCTCACAAGCCTTTTTGTCCGACCGACGAACGTTCGTGTATGCATCCCGCGCGCCCCACCCACGCGGACGCGAATCACCTTCGGAGGAGCGGCGCAGACGGCGCCACGAACACAGTCCCGGGGCGTCCCTTCTTCGGTGACGGTGGCGCGGACTGCCGGCCGTCTCGGCGGCGACTGGTGCGAGGGCACCCACCGGCCACGGGTAACGGCCACCGCCGCTGAGGACACATGAGTCGCTCACGCCACCCGGTCGCACGCTCGATAGAGGAACGGGTCGACACGGCGACGAAACTGCTCGCTCTCGTCATGTGTCTGCCCCTGATCGACGGCATCTTCCCGGCACTGGTTCTCGCGGGGGCACTCGACACCCTTGCGGGCATCGTTGAGGTCGGCCTCCTGGTCTTCGGCGGCAGCGCGACCGTCGCGGTCATCCTCGCGGAGATGGACGACACGCCGCGCGAGCAACTCCGGACGGTCCTCCTCGTCGGCAGCGTCGTTCTCGTCGTCGCCGTGCTCGAGGCGGCGCTCGCGCCCACCATCGCTGGCGTCCTGAACCTCGCAATCTTCGAGCGCTTCGCCGCCGTGGTCATCCTCGCCGTCGCCGCCAAGACGGCCAGCGCCCGCGTCGGCGAGTACCTGCCCCGGCCGGCAGTCGTCGTCGGCCTCGGCCTCGTCGCCAGCGTCGACGTCGCTGGCGCGCGTCTGGTCGTCGACGTCGACCCCGGGCTACTGGTCCGGGCCTTCGCCGCAGCGGGCGTCGGCGTCGGGTCCGCCGCCGTGGTCGCGCTCGCCTCCCCCTGGCTCCGCGACGCGGTCGACCTCGACCGCTTTCGCTTCGGCAGTGCGGTCGCGCTCGGGGTGCTCGCGCTGTCGATCCTGCCTCTCGGGGTCGTCCCGGACAGTGCCCCCATCGCGCTGGCGGTACTGGTGGTCACGGCCGTCCTGGCGTTCGACCCGGACCGGGCCCGCGAACGCGTCTCCGGTCCCGACGACGCTGGCACCACGGCAGCGGCCGATGGGGGCGAGGGCGACGGCACCGACGACGAGCACGATTCTGCAAACGACGCGTCCGCAGAGGAAACGGGTGCCCTCAACGGGGATGAGGGAATCGCTGGGGAAGCCGACGGGTACGACATCGAGCGCGTTCCCTGGCTGTGAGGGGAACGCTTAGGGGCGTCGCCGCCGGACGGGGCGACATGGCAGACAACCGCGTCGTCCAGGGACGGATGGTGACGCCCGAGCGCCTGGCGGAACTCATCGAAGGGGAATCGGTGATGGACGCCGAACCCATCGCCGATGCGGACCGGGCCTGTCCCGACTGTGGCGGGGATGTCCTCACGGTGGGGTATATGCCCTCGGCGCTGGAGTTCGTGACGGGCTGGAAGTGCCAAGACTGTGACTGGAGCGAGACCGACCGCGAGTGACCCTGGGCGGGTAACCGAAATTCCTTTACCGCGGTTTGTCCAACGAGAGGGTGCGGGCTCGTGGCCTAGTCCGGGAAGGCGGCTGACTCCAGAGGCTACTCGCCAGGGACGACACTCCAGCTGATATACTGAGCGGCCGGCTGATCACCGGCCGCGCTGATGACCTTCTGGAGGTCCGAGGCGCACACCGGAGATATCAGCCGATCGGGGGTTCAAATCCCTCCGAGCCCATACCGTCGTTGGGTTTTGCGGTTGGTTTTATAAACGTTAGTTAGCACTACCGACAACGTAGTGTTCGTCGTGATTGATGACGAGATGGCCATCAATCTCGACGTGCCGGTCGGCCGCAACCGCCGGCGCTATCGCCCGCCAGAGGTACGACCACGTCGGGATGCCGTGCAGGAACACGACCGGCGACCCGGCCCCTGTCGGCCCCGTCCTCGTAGTAGGCGACCCCGAGATCGTGGCCGTCGACGGTGAGTGTCGCCGTGGTCTGCCGGGCACTCCACGCGTCGTGATTCATCGACGGCCCCCTCCAGTTCGGCCGCTCCGGTGGGATGTCGACTCCCGGTGGGTGTGTGCGTGACTCGGATCATGCCACTCCCTCTCGCACTGGCCGGCCAAAAACAGTACCGGTCGTTTCTCGCTCGAACTGTCCCGGATCCCGTCACTCGGCCGAAGACAGCGAGAACTCCCGATCGGAGTCGGGGAAGGGAATCTCGGCGGTCGTCCCGTCGTGGGCGACGAAGGCGCGTTCGCCCTCGAAGGCCTCGCGGGCCTCTCTCTCCAGCTGTCGCCAGTCGTTGCCGGCGTACCGCGAGGAGATGTGCGTCAGAGCGAGGCGCTTCGCGCCGGCGCGGTTGGCCACCGCCGCGGCTTCGAGGTCCGCGTCCGCGGCCGCCGCGACGACGCCCTCGCAGGGACGGGTATCGCCCGTGTAGACCAGCCGACGCCCCGGCCGGGGCGGCCCGACCACCTCCTCGGGCTGGACCGTCCGGCCGTCGTGTTCGACCGGCTGCCCCTCGTGGAGGCGGGAATATTTCGGTCCCGGCGGGATGCCCAGCTTCTCCTCGGCCGTCTCGCGGTCGAACCGGCCCTTGCGCTCGTCCTCGACCAGAACGTAGCCGACGGCGGTCGTCCGGTGCTCGACACCGACGACGCGGACCTCGTAGCCCTCGCTGTCGAGGGCCACGTCGCCGGGGTCGACCTGGTGGACCCGGACAGGGTAGGAGGGGCGGTCGCCGGTGGCAGCGACGAGCCTCTCGACGCGCTCGCGGGTCCCGGCGGGCGCGTGGACCGCGAGCGGCGACTCGCGGTCGTTGAAATCCAGGGTCTGGAGCAGGCCGGGCAGGCCGAGCACGTGGTCGCCGTGGAGGTGGGTGAGGAAGACGTGGCCGACGTCGAATCCGGTCCTGTACCGCATCATCTGGCGCTGGGTCCCCTCACCGCAGTCGAACAGGAGGCGGTCGCCCTCGCGAGCGACGAGCACGGCGCTCGGGGCCCGCTGGACGGTCGGGACCGCACCGCTGGTCCCGAGGAAGGTCACGCGCATCGTCACCCCTTGTGTGGCCGACGGCGAAAGGCGTGTCGAATCCCGGATGGCGGGTCGCGGGCAGTACCACCGTTTTTTATTGTCGACACCGTACGCCCCAGTATGAAGTTCGTCATCGTGGGGTACGGGCGCGTCGGCAGGCGGACCGCCCGCATCCTCCGCAACGAGGGGCACGAAGTGGTCATCGTCGAGGCCGACCCCGGCAAGGTCGACCGCGCACGAGAAGACGGCTACGCGGTGATCCACGGCGACGGGGCCGACGAGGCGGTCCTCGAGCGGGCGGGGGTGGCCGACGCCGACGGTATCGGCGGCCTCACGGGCGATCTCAACACCAACTTTTCGGTCTGTGTCGTCGGCGAGGCCCACGACTGCCGCACTGTCCTCCGGGTCGACGAGGACGTCAGCGAGGAGCTCTACGAGAAGTACGCCGCCGGCGTCGACGAGATAATCTATCCCGAGCGGCTGGGCGCGGCCGGTGCCAAGACAGCACTCATGGGCGGTGACTTCAACGTCCTCGCGGACCTCACCGAATCGCTGTCGATCGCCAGCGTGCGCATCCCCGAGGAGTCGCCCGTCGTCGGCGAACGGGTCGTGGGAGTCGACCTCCCGGGGGATGCCCGCATCTACGCCCACGGCCGCAACCACGAGACGATGACGATCCCCCTCCCGCGGACCGCCATCGAACCCGGGGACAGCCTCGCAATCATGGCCGAGCCCGCGGTCCTCGAGGACGTCCGCAGACACCTCCGGGGCGAACCTGTCGAGTCCTGACCGCGCAGTCGCCAGGCGAGTCGTCTCCCGGCGGTTACGTCTCCTCTCTCGCCGGGAGTTCTCCCGGCGGCGCCGCCCCGCGCTCGCCCGGTTCCCGGTCGGGGGCGTCTCCCGTCTTCACGAGATCCGGGGGGAGTTCGACGACGGCACGCGTCCCGGAGTCGTCGGTCTCGAACTCGATGGTCCCGCCGAACATCTCGGTACCCCACTTGACCAGCCAGAGCCCGAGGCCGCTCCCGTGTTCCAGCGACGTCTCCTCGGCGCTGTCAAGGACGTCGACCTCGTAAGACGGGATCCCGGGACCGTCGTCCGCGACGACCAGCGCCCGCCGGTCGCCGTCGTAACTGACATCGACGGTCGAGGCGTCGCCGTGTTCGATCGCGTTCTCGATCAGTTCCGCGAGCACCGACTCGAGGACGACCGGGTTGATCCACACCGTCGCCTCCGCGGGGATATCCACTGCGACCGGGGTGTCGTCGTCCCCGGTATCGGCCGACCCGATAGCGTCCTCGACGATCCGGGACAGCGACCGCGGGGCGTCCGAGAGCGGGTCCGAGGCGAGCACCTCCTCGATGTCGCGGGCCATGTTGCCGATCTCGACCAGCTCGCTGAGTATCTCCTTGACCCGTATCTCGATCTGCTCGGTGTCCCCGCCGCCGTCGATGAGCACGTCGATGTAGCCCCTGGCGGCGTTGATGTCGTTGCGGAGGTTGTGGCGCAACACGCGGTTGAGCACCTGGATGCGCTGCTGGCGGCGCCGTTCCCCGGTGATCTCGTTGAAGACGATGGTGTGGCCGATCGAGCGGTCCTGGTCGTCGGTGGTCCGCGTGGTCTCGGCCTCGACGACCCTGTCGCTGGCGGGGAACCCGAAGGTGACCGACCGGGGCTGGCGGAAGTCCTCGATGTCGACCGTCTCGGGCAGCAACTCGGCGAGGGGCGAGCCGACCACGCCCGAGGAGGGGGCGTCGAACAGCTCCCGGGCCGCGGGGTTGAGATCGGAGACATCGCCCTCGTTGTTGACCACGACGATGGCCGTGTCGGTGGCGTCGAAGGCGGTCTGGCGGCCGACGGTCCGCGAGGCTGGCAGTTGCTCGAACAGTCCGTACTGTGTCACCGCCATCCACAGTCCCGCGAGCCCGACCAGCAACCCGCCGGCACGGACGACTCCGATCGGCCCGAACCCGGTTACCAGCGCGAACTGGTAGACGTATCTGGTGAGATACAGGAGCACGATCGGCACCGAGAGCCCGACGACCGCGCCGGTCGTGAACGGGCGGTGTTCGCGGGCGGTCGCGTACAGCAACGCGACCCCGACGCCGACGGCGACGCCCGTCCCCAGCACCTCTACGATGGACGCGAAATTGTGGAAGTTCGCCTCCAGCGTCGGCGGGATGGAGATGTACCCGAACGCGCTCAGCGCCCCCACCAGCCCGTTCAGCGTCGCGACGAGGACGATCGCGCCGCCAAGCACCACCAGTCCCACCTGCTCGTTTCTGCCCACCCGGCGGGTGTACCCCAGCACGAACCACACCCACGCGAAGATGCCGCCCACGGACAGCAGGCCCGAGAGCAGGGCCGTGCCGATCAGGATTGCCTGGACGTTCGTCCCGGGCACCAGCCCCTGCTGAGCGAGTTCTGCCCCCGACGAGACGCCGTATTTGGTAGCGATGAGGTAGATTTCCAGCGACGCCACCAGGAAGTTGACCCCCCAGAGGATCGCGAACGCGGCGAGGCTGCGGACCCCGATCCCGTCGTAGCGTCTGCGATCCCGTCGTAGCGTCTGCTCACGGCCGCGCCGAAGGCGACGTACGCGAGGCTCAGACCCCCCGTCAGTAACGCCAGATGCCCGGCCGTAACAAGGGCCATGATGGGAACGGTCGTCCAGCAGGGTCAAGTATTTTTGCACGGGCTCGCCCCCACCCGTCACTTCTGGCCATGGTCGCCTGCGCGAACCCCTGTTACTCGAGGGTGTGGCCACAGGCGCAGTTGCCGATGCAGTAGGTCGTGTCGAACTCGCGGGTCCCGACGGTCAGCCGCGCCAGGGCGGCCGAAAGCGCCGCGTTCGCGTCGAGATCGGGCCGGACCGTCGTCGCCGTCGCACCGTAGGGTTGGGCTCCCACGTCCAGCCGCGTCGTGATTTCGCCGCTCGCGTGTTCGAGGACTGCCACCTCGTCGGCCGTCTGGACCGGGACGTACAGGTACTCGCGGGCGGGGTCCCAGGTGCCGACGAAGGCCGACCCGCCGAGGTCGATCCGGCCGGTCACCTCGCCAAACGAATCCGAACCGGGGTCGGCGTCGATCCGGAACTGGGCGTGGGTGGGTTCGCGGGCGCTCACCACCAGGTGGCTCCCGTCGGGAGTCCGTTCGAGCCAGTTCGCGCCCGAGTCGGTCTCGACGTCGGCGAGTTCGCCGAACCCACCGGCGGCGAGCGCACGAACCTCCCGGTCGACGTTGAGCCATAGCGGCTGGTCCGGGCTGTCGACCAGTCGTGGCGAGAACTGGTTCGAGGGAAACGACGACGCTGACCGTTCCGTCGCCCGTGTTGAACACGACGACCGTCGGCTCTCCCTCCGCTTCGTTCCCGTCGGCGCCCTCGTCGGGCGTGCCGTTACCGCCGTCGCCCCCGGTACAGCCCGCCGCCGCGATAGCGCCGACCACCGCGGACCCGCGAGCATATGGGCGTCCCGCCCGTCAGTCCGGACGTGCCAGCCACCGAGTCTGGAACCTACAGAGTGCTCCCCGGCCCGCCGGACAGCGACGGGCTCGTTTTCCTCGAACAGTGGGCCGAGGACCCCGTGACGGTCCGGACGGACGGTTACGAGGAGCCCCTGGCCGCGGCGGTCGCGGGGCTCGAACCCGGCAACCTGGCCGAGGCGACGCTGGCGTGGCCACCCGAGGGACCGCCGGCGGTCACCGACCTGTCGGTCGCCACACGGACGCTGTTCGCGTTCGTCGACGGCGCCGACCACGTCTTCGAGAAAGCCCGAGAGACGTTCGAGGCGGGACAGACGTCTTCGCAGAGTTGCGCGACGGCCGCCGGACCCTGGAGCCGATGGTCGAGAAACTCGGGGAGGGGGGTGCCGACCCGCCTCACGAGGTGTTCGTCATCCGGCCGGTCGAGGAGCCCTTCGTGGTGGTGTACCTGGCGCTCGACCGGGAGAGCCTGCTCGCCGACACGGTCCGCGACGAGTTCGACTGTCCGCGCGGGTGACGCGTCCGGAGGGGCATCCATCACACCGCCAGCGGGCGGTCAGCAGACTGGCTTGGGGTCGATGCCCATCCCCGACAGCGTCCCGGTGTACTCGTCGTAGGCGGCG
>PXSU01000049.1 GCA_003022745.1 Halobacteriales archaeon SW_9_67_25 | reverse complement strand
TGCCAGTCGCCCGGGCCGTCCTCGAACCCCTCGTGGAACTCCGGATCGGACCGCGGGTTCCCCGGCGGCGTGTCGGTTGGCGTCGTCGGATCGGCCGGCGTCGGCGTCGATTCCCCGTCACCGTCTCCCGCGCTCGTCGCTCCCACATCTCCGCCATCACTCCCCGACAGATTATCGAAGTTACATCCGCTCGCCCCTGCGGTCCCCAGAAGGACCAGTCCGCGCAACACTCCCCGCCGGAGGGGTTCATCGGTCATACCGGCCTGTTGGGCGAACGGCCTAATCAATGTTAAAGTGGCAACAATTGTCCTGGCTCCTGAAGTATCGGTTAGTCTAGATAGTTGACCCGCAGCCGACTGCTGCCGGGCCGAAACCCAAAGAGAATTGCTTGCCCAGTCCCGACAGAAGCGTATGGCCGTCGCCGACAGGCTCCAGACCGGACTCAGGGCGCGACCGCGGGCGATCACGGCGGTCCTCTCGGTCGTCGGGTACGTCCTCGTCGGCGGAGCACTCAGCGGGGCGCTCCCCATCTTCCCCGAACTCTCGCGGTCGACGGTGAACCTCTTCAGCCACCTCATCGCCGGCGTGAACACGCTGGCACTCGGGTCGCTGCTTGCGGGCGTCTACTTCATCCGCACCGACCAGGTCCGGAAACACCGGGCGGCGATGCTCACCGCCTTCACGCTCATCCTCGTGTTTCTGGTCCTCTACCTCTGGAAGACCGGCGGGGGCTTCGAGAAGGCCATCCTCGCGCCCGGCCCCGTGCGGCTGGTGTACCTGGCGATGCTCGCGATCCACATCTTCCTCTCGGTCGTGTCCGTGCCCGTCGTCCTCTACGCGGCGATACTCGGCCTGACACACACGCCAGCGGAACTCCGGGAGACGAGTCACGCCCGCGTTGGCCGGGTCGCCGCCGTCGCCTGGAGCGTGAGCCTCGCGCTGGGTATCGTCACCTACCTCCTGTTGAACCACGCCTACGGGTGGGAAGTCCGGGAAGCCGCGGCGTTGCTCTTGATAGCGGTACCTGCGTGGCGTCGCTAAACGGGAGCCGGTCGGGTGTGTGGTGTGGGCCCACCCCCCATCGTTTTGTCGCCACCACTGCTACAGCCGGGCATGAGCGAGGAAGCGAACGGCGAGTCCGGGGACGGGATACGGCGGTGTGACTACTGTCGGTTGCCGGTGCCGGGACAGTCGCGCACGCTCGACAGCGATGGCGTGACCTACGAGTTCTGCTCGGCGGCCTGCCGGGACGCCCTCGAAGGGGCCGACCGGGTGTTCACCGAGTACCACGGCTTCCGCCGGATGCTGACGGGCGTCTCGGCGTTGGACTCCAGTCTCCCGCAGGGGGTACCGCGCAACTCCTTCGTCCTGTTGACGGACCTCGCGGGGACGCGCTCGGAGGCCATCCAGGCCGAACTCGTCTGGCGTGCCCTCCAGCGGGGCGAGCCAGTCGTCTACGTCTCCTTCCTCGAACCCCCCGTCTCGGTCGTCCAGGAGTTCGTCACGCTGGAGTGGAACGTCCTGCCCTCCCTGGAGGCGGGGGACCTCCGGATTCTGGACTGTTTCACCTACCGGTCCGACGACCGCGAGCGACTCCACGAGCGGATGAACGCCTGGAACACCCACATCTGGGACGTCGCCCGGGACGCGACCACCGTCGTCCGGGACCCGGCGGACGTCGACCAGCTCCACAACCGGCTCGACGGGGCCCTCGGTGCCGTCGGCGCCGGCGACGGGGGACTCGTCGTCGTCGACTCGCTGACCGAACTCGGGACGCTCGTCCAGCCCGTTCACGCGTACAATTTCGTCAAGGACATCCGCGCGGACGTCTGCAAGGGCCGGTTCGTCCCCGTCTTCGCGGGTGCGACAGTCACCTCCGAGTCCGAGGGATTTCCCCACGACCTCGAGTACGTGGTCGACGGTATCGTGGAGTTGCGCCTCACCGACGACATCGTCGAGGACACCATCCTCAAACAGCTCCGGGTCAGGAAGATGAGCGGCGTCCTCGCCATCTCGGAGTGGGAGACCTACGAGTACACCGCCGGGACGGGCATCGTCACCTTCGACCCGCTAGCTCAGATGGAAGCCGCCGGGGAGGCGGACGCGGCCACGTCCGACCTGCCCGGGGACCAGACCGAACTGGACGAGGCGCGGGGTGGGGCCGAAACTGACGAGTCGCTGGCCGACGAAGAGGGGGCCGGATGAGTACAGACCCCTCGATTGTGGTGGTTCGCAACGAGGTCCAGGCCGACTACGAGTATCACTGCGACGCGCTCGCGTCGTACTTCCCGGGCGCACGGGCGGTCGACTTCCCAGCCGGCGAGCGGTTCGACCCCGACACGGTCGACGGTGTCGTCCTCTCGGGGAGCACCGCGGGCGTCTACGAGGCCGACGACCGGCCCTGGATCCGCGACCAGGAGCGGCTGGTGCGCGAACTCGTCGACCGCGAGGTTCCGACACTCGGGGTCTGTTTCGGCCACCAGGTCGCCAACAGCGCGCTCGGTGGGACGGTCCGTCACGAGGGGATGACCGCCCGGCTGGTCGAAGTTGAACTGGCCGGGGACCCGCTGTTTGCCGGCGTCGAACCGGTCGTCGCCGCCTCGCACGGCGACGTCGTGACCGACGCAGGCGAGGACATGGCGGTCATCGCCTCGACGGACTACTACCACGCCTTCGGCACCCGCCACCGGCGGGCACCCCTCTGGACGGTCCAGTTCCACCCCGAGTTCACGGGAGACATCCGCGACCAACTCGCCGAGGACTTCGACTGGACCGAAACAGACTACCCGTTTGCCGACGTGAACGCACCCCGCGTCTTCGAGAACTTCCGGTCGCTAGTGACCGGCCCGGACGAGCACGTCGCTCACAGGTCCTAGTCGGTCCGGGGCAGCGACCGCGCCGCGACTGCGAACAGCACCACCGCGAGCACCGACAGGACCGCGAGGTTCCCGACGGGACCGAGGAGGCCGGGACCGCGACCGGTCGCGAGTAGTGCACCCTCGCCGGCGCCTGTAGCCCCGTAGGTGAGTTGCCGCACTCCGCGTGCGAAGTAGGTCAGCGGCGACAGCCCGGTCGGGAGCCACCCGGGCAGGAGCGAGGCCGGGACGAACGTCTCGGAGAGAAAGAGCAAGGGGAGCGCGAGGCTGTTGCTGGCGGCGATGGCGCCGTCTCGCGAGTCCGCAAACGTCCCGAGGAGGCTGCCGATGCCACAGAACAGCGCCACGCCGGCGACGACGAAGGGAACGAGCAAGGCGAGTGCTGGCGAGACGGCGATGGAGGCGCCGGTGGTCGCGACGAGCAACCCCAGCAACAGCAACCCCGCGGCGCCGATGACGACGACGTTGACCAGCGTCTGTGCGAGCAGCCACTCCGCCCGGGACAGCGGCGTCGTCGCCAGCTTCTCGAACCGGTTGCCCTCGCGGTGGCGCGCGACCTCGCTGCCGACCCGCGAGAGCGGCGTAAAGAGCACCACCACCGCCAGATAGCCCGGCACGTACCAGCCGGGCGGCTCCGCGAAGAGGCTGCCGGGCCGGTCAGTTCGAGGTAGACGTCTTCCAGATCCGGCTCCGTCCAGGCCAGGGACTCGTAGGTGAGGCCGGCAGCCGCCAGCGTTTCGACCACATCGGCGATACCCTCCGGCCGGACGTTCCTGACGGTGAGGCGGCCGTCCTCGAACTCCACCGGTCGGGAGAGGGCCGCGAGGACGTCCGTGCCCTCGAGTGCGCCCTCGTCGACCCCGTCGACGGACAGGACACTCTGGCCGCCGTACTCTGCGACGAGCGCGTCGGGGTCGTCCACCGCCACCAGTCGACCGTCGGCGAGCAGTCCGACGCGGTCGGCGAGTTGCTCGGCTTCCTCCATGTAGTGTGTGGTGACGAACACTGTCGTCCCGGCGGCAGCGAGGTCCCCGAGCAGCGCCCGGAGCGCCCGGCGTCCAGCGGGGTCGACGCCGGTGGTCGGCTCGTCGAGGACGAGCAGGTCCGGGTCGTTGACCAGCGCCGTCGCCACGCAGGTCCGCCGTTGCTGTCCGCCCGAGAGGTTCTCGTAGGTCTTCCCGGCGTCACCGGCCATGCCGACGTCGGCGAGGACCGCGTCCGGGTCGCGCGCTTCGTCGTAGAGGCCGCCGTAGTAGGCGAGCAGGTCCCGGGCGGAGAGGCGCTCTGCCGGCGTGAAATCCTGGGGCAGCAGTCCGATCCGCTCCCGGTCGAGTTCCCGCGGGGGTCGACCGAACAGCTCTACCCGGCCACCGCAGTCGGTCGTACCCGTCAGCGCACGGACCAGTGTGGTCTTCCCGGCGCCGTTGGGCCCCACCAGCGCGAAAATCCCTCCCTGCTCGACAGAGAGGGAGACGCCGTCGACGGCGACCGTCCCCGCGTAGGTCCGGGAGACGTCTTCGGCGACGATGGCGTCCATACACGGCGGTCGGCCGCGGGCACAATAGGGCGTTCGATTACAACTGGTCGCGGATTTCCCGCACGATGTCGTCGACGTCGTACTCGTTTTCGTGTTTGTCGTAGACGGTCTCGCCGTCGACTGACACCCTGAAGACGCCGTGGTCGCTGGTCACCAGCGAGACGCGGTCGAGGTCATGTTCGAGCGCCCCCAGAATCGCCCGTTCGACGTCCATCGCCCGGCCGCGGAACCCGCAGGGAACGCAGTACTCGATCTCGACTTCTGCCATGCGCGGCCCGTTCATGCCACAGCCTCAAGGCTCTGTCGCCGGTCGGGGCTGGCGGTGCACAACCGGTTCTGGTGGTGTGGGTCTCCGGCGGCGAGCGGGGGCGGGTTAGGGGCTCCCGCCAGCGGGCCGGAGGTGCTCGCAGTCCCCGGCGGTCACTTCGACCCGGCCGTCGGTCGTCTCGACGACCAGCGACCCCGGGAAGGTGACGTCGACGGCCTCGCCGGTTACCTCGCCGCCCGGCGTCTCGACCCGGACCCGCTGGCCCAGGGTCACGGCGTGGTCGCGCCAGGCCGGCAGGACTCCGTCCGGATCGGTCTGGCGGTCGTGGAACGCCTCAAGGAGCCGCTGGGTGAGGGCGCGGCGGTCGACGTCCCCGACTTCCGCCCGGAGACTCGTTGCGCGTTCGCCCGGAATTGCGTCCCGGTCCACGTTGGCGTTGACCCCGACCCCGACGACGAGCCAGTCGACGCGGTCGGCCTCCCCGCCCATCTCGGTGAGGACGCCCGCGAGTTTGCGCTCGCTGCCGGCCACGAGCACGTCGTTGGGCCACTTGATGACCGCGTCGACGCCGGCCTCGCGGGCCGCGCGGACGGTCGCCACCGCGGCCGCCAGTGTGAAAAGCGGCGTCTGTGCGGGCGGCACCTCGGGCCGGAGCAGTACGGACAGCCACACGCCGCCGCTGGGCGAGGCCCACGCGCGGTCCAGCCGTCCCTTGCCGCCGGTCTGTTCGTCGGCCAGCACGACGACGTTCTCGCGGCCCTCCGTGGCGAGTTCGCGGGCGCGCTCGTTCGTGCTCGGAACGGTGTCGTGGTACTTGACCGCGTAGGGGGCATCGAGCCCGAACTCGACGGCCGGCCCGCCAAAGTCGGGGACGCTCGCGAGTGAGTACCCGTCGCCGCCGGGCTCGACCTCGAAGCCGGCCTCGCGCAGTGCCTCGACGTGCTTCCAGACCGCGGCCCGCGAGACCCCCAGCTCCTCGGCCAGGTCCGGCCCCGACACCGGCCCGGTGGCGAGCGCGTCCAGCACCGCCCGGCGAGTCCCCTGCATGGGTGGCCGGTGGGAGGGGAGCCTCATAAAGTGCGCGAGGCGGCCAGCACTCGCCGGGCAGCCGAAGAACCGAAAACCTTGGCGCCGCAGGGATACACGTGAACTGCATCGCCCACCGGGGATTCGCGGCGACGTATCCGGAGAACACGCTCGCGGCGGTCCGGGGCGCCGTCGAAGCCGGCGCCGATGCCGTCGAGGTCGACATCCGCCGGTGTGGCTCCGGCGAAGTCGTCGTCATCCACGACAACACCCTCGACCGCGTCACCGACGGGGCGGGCGGGGTGGCCGACCACTCGCTCGCCACGTTGCGGGACCTGGACGTCCTCGGGACTGGCGAGGGCGTGCCCACGCTCGCGGACGTCGTGGCCACAGTTCCCGACGGGGTCGGGCTGAACGTCGAACTCAAGGAGACCGGCCTGGCCGCCGACGCGCTCGCGGCGGCCGACGACCACGGGGGCGATCTGCTGGTCTCGTCGTTCGAGACTGCCACGCTCCGCGAGGCACGCGCGGCCGGTGCGGAGTCGCTGGCGTTGCTGGTCGGGCCCGGGAGCGAGTGTCCCCTGGAAGACGCCCGGACCCTGGATTGTCGGGCCGTCCACCCCTACCGGGAACTCTGTGACGCGACGTTCGTCGACCGCTGTCACGACGCCGGGTTCGCGGTCAACGCCTGGACGGTTCGGTCGGCCGACGAGGCCCGCCGATTGGGGGCCGCGGCTGTCGACGGTCTGATTGCCGACGCGCCGGCATACTGCGAAGCCACAGACGCGGCCGGCACGGGCAGGAACCGGGCAACTGATTGACGAGGTTTCACCGACCGAGGACCTGGCGGTCTCCCTCGACGAGCAACACGACGACTGGCGGCTCCGCCAGGACCGGCACCCGGACCTCCACGAGTACGTCCGGGAGTACTTCGAGGCGTACGACCTCACGAGCGGGTCGGGATAGCCATCTGTTTCCGTGCCTCTTCGGAGAGCCATCCGGTTATCAGGGTTGAGATTTTGAGGGTGATGTTATAAACAATGAAGCCAATCAATCGATGATGACACGGCAAGAGAGTCGCTTCTGCCGGACTCCGTCAGCAAGAGCTACGCCCGACGGCTGGGCGTTGCCCTGGTGTTGGCGATTCTGGCGATGGTCGCGTTCGGGCTCGTCGTCACACCCGGCGCTGGCAAGCGGTAACGCCGACCGGGCAGGGGCGTATCTGAAGGAGCTGGTCAAGCAGGACGCCACCTCCGAAAACGTCGTCGCGGTCCACTACGTCAGTACGGAGACCGGGACGATAGAGGCGAGTTCGAACGAGAATTTCGTCGGCACGAGCCCGGCCGAACAGGCCCAAGAGGAAGCCGAACGCGAGAGCGAGGTCATGCAGGAGATGAACGAGCACTCAGAGCGGAAAGCCAGCGAGTACAGGCAGGTACTCGGCGACGCCGCCGACGGTGACCTGACCGGCCGGGTCGACCCACAGAGCAAGAACGACTCGATGCAGTCGGTCGGCGAGGGCATCAACTCGACGCTCGAGGCCCTCGATGAGGTAATCGCGGACATGCAGGCCTTCGCGGACAACGTGCGCTCGGCCAGCGGCGACCTCGACGAGAACGCGCATCGAGGAGATGCGGGCCATCGACGGGCAGACCGACGAGACGGTCGAGACGATGGAATCGACCAGCGAGCGCGTCGCCGCCGGGACCGACACCGTCGAGGACGCCATCGACGCCCTGGAGCGGATCATCGAGTACACCGAGGAGGTCGCCGACGCCGCGCGGACCCTCCGGGAACGCGCCGACGAACTCGGGATGCTCCTCGACGGGTTCGAGGTTGCGGCCTCGACGACAATGGGCGGACGAACGACCGAACCCGCAACGGTGGACAGCGGACTCTTGCATCACTACGATGTTACCAAAATTAGTGCGTCTGATGGCCATTCGGTAGGGACATTTCCCGATATATGTACTGATGGCGGGACTGTCGTCGGGTTTTTCGATATTTCGCACCCACAGCCGTGGGACAATTTACAGCGAGACGTTCGCCTGTCCGCTCCCGCCCGAGGAGAACTGGCTGGAGACGGCTATCGGGGCTGGCGAGCGCGTCCGCTGACCGTTCGGCCGGAATTTTTCTCGACAGGCGTATCGTCGGGTTCGGGATCAGCACTCGGCGCCTCGAAGCCCGTTCGGAGCATCGAGACGCGCGTTCGTGTCGACGGATTTAGTAGATTGGAATCCCCAGAGCAACGTATGAGACAGTCGCGTGCCGGCCAGAGCAGTATCGTCCGCCAAGGCAAACGCGGAGTGGCCGGCACGTGTTGCCGGTGAGTCCCTTCTGGTCGTCCGGCTACCAGTCGGACGGTCGTTTCGGGAGCGCGCTATCGACACCTACCGGGACACTCACACGCTGATCCCCCGCGACGACACCGGAGAACGAATCCACGAAAAATGGTCACAGGAACCCTGCGCACCGTATTCGACCGCCTGCGAGAAGACGTCTGTACGGCGCTGGAACGGGACCCCGCCGCGAGGAGTGTCCTGGAAGTGCTGACCTATCCGGGACTGCACGCGGTGTGGCTCCACCGGATCGAGCACCGCCTCTGGAACGGGGGCCACCGCCTGCTCGCGCGGATCCTCTCCCAGGTCACCCGGTTTCTGACCGGCGTCGAGATCCACCCCGCCGCCGACATCGGGCGGCGCGTGTTCATCGACCACGGCATGGGAACCGTCATCGGCGAGACCGCCGAGGTCGGTGACGACGTCCACATGTACCACGGCGTCACGCTCGGCGGCGACGGGCAGGCGGGCACCAAGCGCCACCCCACCGTCGGGGACGGCGCCAGACTGGGCGCCAGTTCGACGCTGGTCGGCCCCATTACCGTCGGCGAGGGTGCGACCAGCAGCGTCGGGCGCATCACCGACATGGTCTGGGATCTCCAGAGCGGAACCCACGGCATCCAGCAACTCGCCGACCGACTGGCCACCGTGTTCGTTCCGCTGGTGCTCGCACTCGCCGCAACCGTCGGTGTCGTCACCCTGGTTCTGGGGGCGGGTCCCGCCGAGACGATGCTGCTCGCGCTGACGGTGCTCATCGTCTCCTGTCCCTGCGCGCTGGGGCTTGCGACGCCGCTCGCCATCGCATCGAGCGTCCGCGCGGCGCTCGAACGGGGCGTCGTCGTCTTCGACGAGACCATCTTCGAGCGCCTGCGCGACCTAGACGCCGTTGTTTTCGACAAGACCGGGACGCTCACGACCGGCGAGATGCGTGTCAAGCACGCCGAGGGACCAGACGAACTGTTCGAGCGTGGGGCCCTGCTGGAGACGCGCACGTCACACCCCATCGCGGCGGCGGTCGCCGACGCCTACGCGCCCAGCGACAGTAGCGGCGAGGACAGC
>PXSU01000048.1:4046-4727 GCA_003022745.1 Halobacteriales archaeon SW_9_67_25 | reverse complement strand
GTGTTGTTCGCGGGTCTGGAGCGTGAGCGTGTAGGCGCGGCGACCGGCGTCGTCCTCGCTCGCGCCGACCAGCCGTCCCGGAACCTGCCGCAGGAAGTCTTCGCGGGTGACGAACAGCCCCATTCCCATCCCGTAGGCGGTCCCCAGCCCCAGCGTGGCAGCGTCGCCGACGACCACGTCGGCACCGATGTCGGCCGGCCGTTCGAGCAGGGCCAGCGCGACCGGGTCCGACCCCAGACAGAAGAGCGCGTCGTGCTCGTCGGCCAGGTCGCCGATAGCACCGAGGTTCTCCTCGATGGTTCCCCGGACAGTGGGTGACTCTGCATAGACCATGACGGTGTCGTCGCCGGCGGCCGCCCGGAGTGCCGAGACGTCGACGTTGGCGCCTGTCGTCGGATAGGCCTCGACAGTCAGGTTCGCGCCGCTGGCGTAGTTGTCGAGGACGTCGCGCTTCTCCTCGCGCAGCAGGTCCGGGACCAGCACACGTGTCCCGTCAGTGGCGCGCACCCGGGAGGCGAGCGTTGCTGCCTCGCCCAGCGCTGTCGCCGCATCGTAGACCGAACAGTTTGCGACCCCCAGCCCGGTGAGTTCGACCAGCATCGACTGGTACTCGAAGAGGACCTGAAGGAACCCCTGGGCGACCTCCGGCTGGTACTGCGTGTATGAGGTGAGAAACTCCTG
>PXSU01000048.1:0-3980 GCA_003022745.1 Halobacteriales archaeon SW_9_67_25 | reverse complement strand
TCCGGGATGTCGAACAGGTCGGCCTCCTCCTCGACGCCCACTGCCTCCAGCATCGCCTCCGTCTCCATCTGTCCGTGTGGCGCGTACGGCGTGCCAGTGTCCTCGCGGCTCATGCGTCCGCATCTGGGCCTCCGCGTACCCAACCTTTACGATTGCGAACCCTCCCCTGGAGGGGAGTCACGGTAGTCCTCTCCGTTCCTGCACGGCCATGTGACACGGTCGCGTGACCCGTGGTCATTATACGCATTTAGGTATCCTTGGTCTATTCGGAACAATCAATAGTTAAGGTTTATTATTAACCGTGAACTTCGTGTTGGTATGAGGTTCACAGCAAACGCGGAAGAGTCGTTCGCCGGACACACCTATCCGAGCACGACCGAGGAGTTCGTCGCGGAGCACGGCGACGTGGAACTGGAGTTGCCAAACGGCGCGGTCACGCTGGGCGAGGTCCTGGAGACGCTGCCCAACGAGGAGTTCCAGACTGCGGAGGACGCGCGGTACGCGACATACGGCGCCCTCGGCGAGGAGGCCATCGGGCGGAAGGGGTACAGCGACCGTGACGCGACCTGCCCCGGTGAGATCGGTCACGAGCAAGTCTCCTTCTGAATCATACTGACGGATATAACTACGTGAAGATATTCGACCCCACGCCGGGTCGAAATTTCTCACGGGCTTCTAGCCGCCAGTATCAGTCCCGCTCGAGGAACTCCGGGAGACGAACTACGTCGGTGCTGTCGATGTCGGGTCTGTCCAGCGCCTCGGCGATGTCGACGGCGCTCGGGGGACTCCCCGGACTGTCCTCGGGGTCGACAGTGACTGTCTCGCCCTCGACGAGTGACATCCAGACGGCCCGGTCCCCGTCACCGTCCGGGTCGGCTTCGAGGGCCGCGGTCGAACTCGTCGAAGGCCAGTTCGACGACGCTCGTCTCGTATGCGGTGTCCATCTCCGCGCGGAGCGCTCCGAGTTCGCCGGCGTAGTCGTCCCCGAGTGACGCGGCGACCCCGAGTGCATAGGCCCGCTCGAACCCGAACTCGAAACCCGACATGTCCTCGACCAGTTCCGATTTCGTCTCGTGCATGGTCACGTAGAGACAGTCCTCGCCCTGCCTGGCACCCTGCGTGACGAACTGCGAACAGAAGGGATTCTTAGGATTGATATTCGGAGTCCGGGCCGGCGCGGCGCGCGAGGCCACGGCGGACGCTCTCCTCTACGGCGAGCAGCAATCGGGTCGACCGGCGGTCGAACCGGAGCGGTCGGCGCCACCACGGGCCACGGCCCGAATCCGCCGAGAGTTCGGTCACCACCGCGTTGGCCTCGGTTCCACCGGTCGGCCTGCTCAGCGGGACACACCGCTCGTACAGCAGCGAGTCCGCGGGGTCGCCCAGCAGGAACACCCGCGCGTCTACCGGGTCCCGCTTCACGTGGGCGTTCGTGGCGAACGGTTCCCGCTCGGGCGCCGGCAGACTGCGGTACCCTTCGCCGGTGACCGGGTCCCGGGACAGTTTGAAACGGCCGATGAGGAAGGCCCCCCACTCGGGCGGGAGCCATCCCCGGTCTGGCCCCCCTGCCCGGTCGGACGCGGGCGGGTCCGGTTCCAGTCGGGGTGTCACCGATAGCGTCGCGTAAAAGAACACGTAGTCCCCGGCGGACAGTTCCGCGAGCGGTCCGGCCTTGACGCCGTGTTTGTCCCCGTAGGTGTACCGCTGGCCGCGGGGATACTCCGGGAATTCCGGGTCGAGGTGGACCGGCGTGTCCCGTAGTTCCCCGGGAATGGTCACGCCGAGGTCGGGCGCGAGATTACCGTACGTGGGCGCCCCGTCGACGGGTTCGGTCTCCGGAATGGGGAGAAACTCGAATCGGCCGTCCGGATAGACAGGGGCCCGAAACCCGGGTTCGTTCGTGTTGGCACCGACGTTGATTGCGATGGCCCGCATCACCCTCCCATCGGTTTCGGGGATGAAAAGCTTCCCTGTCGTCTACCCGGACGGCCGGAGGCAGCGACGAAAACAGGCATCAGGCGTCGGGCGGCGAGAGGTCGCGGTCGAACTCGTCGAAGACAGCAATGTCCTCGGGGAGGTCCTCGTCGATACGGCGGTCCTCGCGGCGGTCGACGTTGGCTTCCGCAAGCGGCTCAGCGACCGATTCCCAGCCCTCCTTGATTGTGACTGACTCCGCGGGCGTGCCGGCAGCGATGTGGTGGGCCGGGATGTCCGTGCCGGCGATGGACTTCGCTGCGAGGATGGCGTTGTGGCCGACCGTCACGCCCGCCCGGACCATCGAGTCGTAGGTAATCCGGGCGTCGTCCTCGATGACGGTGTGGAAGTTGGTGACCTCGGTCTGGTCGACGATATCGTGGTCGTGGCTGTACACGTGGGCGTCGTCCGAGATGGAGACGCGGTCGCCGATGGTGAGTTTGCCGCGGTCGTCGAGGTGGACGTCGTCGTGGATGACGACGTTGTCGCCGACCGAGATGTTGTGGCCGTAGGTGAATGTGATATCCTTGAAGAAGCGACAGTTCTTGCCACACTCGGCAAAGAAGTGTTTCGCGAGCATCTGCCGGAACCGTAGTGCGAACGCGATGTTGTCGGCCATCGGCGTGGCGTCGAACTGCCGCCAGAGCCACTGGAGGTGCTTCGAGCGCTCGTACTGCCCGTCCGGCATCGCCTCGATTTCCGCGTAGTACTCGCTTTCGAGCGTGGAGTTACAGGGGTCATACCCCTGGAGGCGGACCCGCTCGGCGGGTGAGACATCGCCCCCGGACTGCCAGCGCTCGTAGGCGTCGCGGTCCCCGTGCAGATCGACGAGCACGTCCTCGACCACGTCGCAGATGTCCTCGTCGCTGGACAGGCGTCGGTCGACCTCCTCGAGGAACTCCTGGAGTCCCTCCTCGGCGGCCGGCGGCAGGGAGACGTGGCGCTTCGTCATATACTGCCATTGCCCGTCCGCGCTCATAGTGGTTTCCGTTACCCACACGTCACCCGCTGCTCGCCCCGTGACACTGGACTACAGAAGGCGCGAGCGCGTCTCGTGTTTCCTGATACGGATTGCTGTCGTTCGTTACCGGATCGGCCGCAGGACAGCGTGCGGTCGATCTGAAAAATAGCGACAGCAATCCGTATGACCCACGCCAGCAGCCGAATTCCTAACCTGTTTGGTGTACATTATTTTTTTACCGGTGGCGAAATGCCATTTATCGACCGATCGATGTCGGAAGTTTCCACGGAAGCCACAGGCACTGAAGCGACTGTCCTCTTCGTCGACAGCGAGCCAGCTATCCTGACGGTGTACGAGTTGCTGTGTGGGTCCGAGTACAGCGTGATCACGGCCAGGGACGGCAGGGAAGCGCTGGAGATGTTCGGCCCACACGTCGACTTCGCCGTTCTCGAACGGGAACTGCCGGAGGTATCCGGCGACGACGTTGTCCGGGTCCTCCGTTCGGAGGGCTATCGGACACCAGTCGCGTTCGTCTCTACTGTCGATCCCGACCCCGAACCCACCGTCGAGTACGACGAGTACCTGACGAAGCCCATCGACAACGGCCGGCTCCGGTCCGTTATCGACGCGTACACCAGGTAGCGACCTGCACGGTACGAGCCGAAGAGGAGGGTCCGCAGAGCCGCTACTCCGTGTCCGGTCCCGTTCACTCCAGTTCGTCAGTGATGACCGACCGCAGTGCAGCGACGTCTCCGGCGTCACGGGAGAGCGTCGCGTTACCGGCCGAGAGACTGAGTGTCCCCGAGCCGTTCGCGACGCCGATACCGGCGACCGGCGCGATTCCGTCGAAGGCGGCCCGGACGCCGCCCGGGTCGGCCGTCTCGACGACGACCCGCCCGGGCAGTTCGTGGAACAGCGCGGCGGCCGGCCGGCCGTCGTCTACGGGTGGTCCCCGGTTGCCCACCGAGACCTGGGCACCACCGCCGGAGTGGACCATCTCCGCGAGCGCAACACCCAGGCCGCCGTGGCTGACGTCGTGGGTGGC
>PXSU01000047.1 GCA_003022745.1 Halobacteriales archaeon SW_9_67_25 | reverse complement strand
ACGGAGCGACCGCCGACCCACTGGACGCCGACGACACCGACGGACCGACGGGCGCCGACGGGGCCGGGACGGAGCCTTCCGAGCCCGAATCGAGCGGGGGCGGGGGTGAACCGCCAGTGTCCGACGTCGAGTCGAACCTGGTCGATATCGACGAGGACCCACTCGCGGAGGCCGGGGAGGCGGGCACTCCGGACCCGCCCGGGGACAGCGAGGGGACGGCGGACGGTGACGGCGACGCCACTCCAGTCGGCGTGTCTGACGACCGGGAAGACGCCAATACCGGGGGAGAGGACGGCGACGGAGGCTCGGAAGCGACACGGACCACGGTATCGGCCCTGGAGTACAACAAGGTGATGCGGTTGCTCCAGAACAGGGAGTTTCCGGTCGACCGCCGGGAGTTCGTGACGGTGGCCGCCAACGCCTACGGGCTGGCGGAACACGAGTGTGCGGAGGTCATCGACCTCGCCATCGACCGCGGGCTCGTTGCCGAGCGCGACGGCAAGCTGGTCCGGCCCGACTAACAGTGGCCGCTGTGGGACCGCCGGCCTGGAATCAGCAGCCACTTGTGCGGGACCCGCCGAGAGAGCGCATGCGCGTCGCCGACCGCGAACGGCGTGACGGGGGCCGCGAGCGCCTGACGCTGGTCCCCGAGAGCCTCGACGACCTCTGGCACCTCTCGCACGTGATCGAGCCCGGCGACCGCGTCGCCGGCGACACGACGCGGCGCATCCAGCGCGAGGACGACCAACTGCGGGACACGGGCGGCGAGCGCGAATACCTCTGGGTCGAACTGGACGTCGATACCGTCGAGTTCGCCAAGTTCGCCAACCGGCTGCGCGTCGGGGGCGTCATCGCCGAGTGCTCCCGGGAGGACCAGCTGGGCCACCACCACACTATCAACGTCGAGCAGCGCGAGGAGATCGAGGTCGAGAAAGTGTGGAAGCCGGACCAGCGCGACCGGATCGAGGAAGCCGTCGAGGCCGCGGACAACCCGGAAGTCGCAATCGCCACCGTCGAGGAGGGCCAGGCCCACGTCCACACGGTCGCCCAGTACGGCACAGAGGAACGGGCGACAATCACCGGCCCGACCGGCAAAGGCGAGTACGCCCGCCCGCGCTCGGAGCTGTTCGCCGAACTGACCGACGTCCTCCGGCGAACCGACGCCGACGCCGTCATCCTCGCCGGTCCCGGGTTCACCAAGCGGGACGCCCGCTCGCACATCGAGGAGGAGGCACCGGAACTGGCCGGGACGATCACGACCGTCGATACCGCGAGCGTCGGCGACCGGGGCGTCCACGAGGTACTCAAGCGGGGCGCCGTCGACGACGTCCAGCGCGAGACCCGCATCGCCAACGAGTCCGAACTGATCGACGACCTCACCGAGCGCATCGCAGAGGGCGCGAAGGTCGCGTACGGCCCCGAGCAGGTCGCGCGGGCTGCCGACTATGGCGCCATCGAGCACCTGCTGGTGCTTGACGAACGCTTGCGCGAGGAACGGGGTGACGAGGGTGACTGGGACGTCGACGCCGACGATATCATCGAGACGGCCGAGCAGAAGGGTGGCGACGTGACGGTCTTCTCCGGGGAGTTCGACCCCGGCCGGCAGCTCGCGAACCTCGGCGGTATCGCCGCCCTGTTGCGTTACCGGCTGGATTGAGCGCACGGACACGAAGGGGAACACGGCGAAACGGTTTTTTGTGTGGCTATCGTCTCTCCGCCAGCACACCCCGACGCCACGATGTCATCCAAGGACAACCCATCCGAGGGGTCCGAGACCGCCCGGATTGGCGGCCAGCTTGTCAAGTACAGCCGCGAGGGCAACCGGAGCGACACGGTAGAGGAGGTGGGAACCTACGCACCCGAGGCGACCTTCCACGTGATGGAGGGGCGCCCGACGCCGACCATCGTCGAGGTCAGCGGCGACGAGTTGCGGGTCGTCGAGAGCATGGTTCCCGGGATGGGGCCGGGCGAGGAGCCAACGGCCCTGGAGCGGCGTGCCTACGAGACCGGCAAGACGGTCATCCTCCCGGGCGAGGGTGTGACCGTCGGGTACGAGACAGAGGACACCGTGGTCGTGACGCCAGGGGAACTGGGAATCGAGGGGTTCGGCCCGGGGCTCGGCATCGCGGTCCCGAGCGTCTACGGCGACGAGGAGGGCGACACCGGCGTCATCGTCTCTGTGCGGTGGAACTCGCTGGATGCGGTCGCCCAGCACCACGTCCGCCCGCTGGAGTACCTGGCCGACCACGTCGCCACGGCCGTCAACAACATCCGGTCCCGGGAGCGTCTGGAGCGGGCGCGCAACGACCTGGCGACCCGCAAGGAGATGATAGAGATGTACGACAGCCTCCTCCGGCACGACCTGGGCAACGACCTCCAGGTCATCGCGGGCTCCTCCAGCGCGCTGGCCGCGATGGTCAAGGACGGCGACACGGCCGAGTACGCCGAGACGAAACACGAGTCCCTGACTGTCGAGTTCGACCCCGGAACCGCCGACTACCAGGTCTACGCCGGCGACTGTCCGCGTCTATACCGAGGAGCCCACCCCCGAGACTGTCGTGGTTGGATTCGCCGACGACGGGACGGGCGTCCCCCCCGAGATGCGCGAGGAAATCTTCGACCTGGGCACGAAAAGCCCCGACAGCGGCGGCTCCGGGCTGGGACTCGGGTTCGTCCGCGCGCTTACCGAATCCTACGGGGGCGGCGTCTCTGTCGGTGACTCGGACCGCGGCGGTGCCGACTTCCGGGTCACCCTCGAGCGGGCCTGATACCGACCGTCCAGTAACATTCCAGGGAGACCGTGGTCAGGAGACGTCGACGGTGAGGCCGTCCTCCGCGAAGCGGACGTCGCCGTCGTAGTGGTCGCCGATAGAGGCGAGCATCCCCTCCTCGTGGCCCCCCGTGTGGGGATAGAGGTGTGTCAGGTACACCCGACCGATGTCGGCGTCAGCGGCGGCGAGTGCCTCGCCCAGCGACGAGGGTGTCGGGTGGTTCGAGACGTCGACGCCGTCCGGAAACGAGCAATCGTGCGCGAGCACGGCCGCGCCGTCTGCGAACTCGACCAGTTCCGGGAACGCCCCCGAATCGCCGCTGAAGACGAACGGTGGGCCCCCCTCGTGTTCGAACCGGTAGGCCAGACAGTCCATCGAGTGGCGCGTCTCCATCGCCTCAACGTCGAACCCAGCGATCCGGTGGGGCCCCTCGGTGCCCTCGCCCGTTTCCCCCTCGGCCCCGGTCGTCGGTCCCACGGTCCGGAGGTCCAGGTGCATTCGATCCTGCATGTACTCGTGGGTGTCGAGCATCCCCTCGACCAGGGCAGGCGTGCCCGCGGGACCGGCGATGGTCATCCCCTCCTGGCCGTCGAGCCACCGGGCTTTCAGCAGTGGCATGATGTCCGAGACGTGGTCCAGGTGGTGGTGGGTCACGAGCAGCGTGTCGACGTGCTCGTAGCCGACGTTCGTCCGCGCGAGACCGTGGAGCGCGCCGCTGCCACAGTCGACCAGCAGGCGGTCCTCGCCAGACTGGAGGAGCAGTCCGGTCTGGAACCGCTCGCCGGTCGGCATCGCGCTTCCCGTGCCCAGGAACGTGATCCGCATACCCACCCCTCGGGGCCGGGACTGTTAGTGGTTGGCCCTCTTTGACGTTCTCTCGTCGCAGAGAGCCTGCTGCTATGGGGGAGCCATCTCGACGGCGAGTCCCCGCGAACGGACCGACCGATACAATCGCGACGGTCGGCGGTGTATACCCCCGAAAGTACTTATTCGGCAATCGCCTACGATTACAGTCCGATGATGGGTAGCGGGTACGACTTCTGGCTGCTGGACCTCGACGGGACGGTCCTCGACGTCGAGCGGTCCTACATCCACGAGACGATGCGCGAGGTCGGGCACAGGCTGGGCCACGACTTTTCTGCCCGCGAGACGGAACTGCTCTGGTACGGCATCGGCAACGCCCGCGAGACGCTGCTCGTCGACGCCGGCATCGACCCCGACCGGTTCTGGCGGACCTTCCACGCGGTCGA
>PXSU01000046.1 GCA_003022745.1 Halobacteriales archaeon SW_9_67_25 | reverse complement strand
GATCTCGAACTCCGCCCGGCAGGGGCCGATGCGGTCGATAGTCTCAAGGGCCGCCGCGAGGACGGCCGTCTCGACGCGGTCGAGCCCGCTTGCGATTGTGACGGTGCCGTACGACCGGCCGGCCTCGGAGTCGATCTCGACGTCGATGCGGCCGACCTTCGAGGACTCTTGGAGGTCCCGCAGGTCGAGGTCGTCGCCGAGCAGTCCTTCGGTCTGTCCGAAGATGGCCCCGACGACGTCACTCCGCTCGACCACCCCGCTCGCTCTGATGTCCGCGTGAATGAGGTACTTGGCTGAATCCTGCATGATGGTGTCCCTCCCCGGGACGTGTGTATCGTGATGATGCCATGAGTGCACTCATGGACGACTGTCAGTAAGGGTGTCAGCCGGGAAATAACTGGCGGGTCGGGTCACATTTTCCCACTGGCTGTCGGACCGGACCGTTCTACCGGAGTGGCCGTCCCGCCAGGCGGCCCTGCCGGCGCAGTTTCGAAGAAAAACATTCTTCGATAACACGAACTGTTCGTTTTCAACATTCTTTTAAGCATGAAGAACAAGCATACGCCAAACGATGTCGGTATCGAAGGAAACGCTTCTGTGGACCGGTGTCGCGCTGGTGCTGGCCGCGCTGGCGGTGCCGTGGTTCATGTGGGGAACCGGTCGCGTCGTCGCAGGGTTGCCCGTCTGGGTCTGGTGGCACGTCGGCTGGCTGGCGCTGACGGCGGTCGTCTTCGCCGTCTTCGCGCGGACCGCCTGGGGCGTCGGCGTCGAAGTACGGGGTGGGACGGATGGCTGAGTCCGGCCTCCAGTTGGGAATCATCGGCGCGTACCTGCTGGTCGCGTTGGGCGTGGGCGCCCTCGCCTACCGTTTGACCGAGCGCACCGCCGAGGACTACTTCCTGGCGAGTCGCACCCTCGGGACGCTCGTCCTGTTGTTCACGACGTTCGCGACGCTTTTGTCGGCGTTTACCTTCTTCGGCGGGCCGACCATCGCCTTCCAGGCCGGTCCGGAGTGGATCCTCGTGATGGGGCTGATGGACGGGGTTCTGTTCGGGATTCTGTGGTACGCTGTCGGGTACAAACAGTGGCTGGTCGGCCAGCGCCACGGCCACGTCACGCTGGGCGAGATGCTCGGGGACCGCTTCGGGTCGCGGGCGCTGCGCGTCCTCGTCGCGGGGATCAGCCTCTTCTGGCTGGTGCCGTACATCATGCTCCAGCAGCAGGGCGCCGGGACGGCACTGGTCGCGCTCACCGACGGTGCGGTCCCCTACTGGGCCGGCGCCGGCGGGATCACGCTGTTCATGATCGTCTACGTCGCCCTCTCGGGGATGCGCGGCGTCGCCTGGACCGACACCCTCCAGGGGGTCTTCATGCTGGGGATGGTCTGGCTCGCCGTCGCCTGGATTCTGGTCGCAGTCGGTGGGCCGGGCGCGGCGACACGGCAGCTGGCCCAGAACGCCCCCGAGCACCTCTCGCTGGGTGGGGGGCTCTACTCGCCAGCCTTTGTCCTCTCGACGGCGATTTCCATTGCCTTCGGCGTGACCATGTTCCCGCAGGTCAACCAGCGCTTCTTCGTCGCGAAGTCGACGGCGGTGCTCAAGCGCACCTTCACGCTCTGGCCCGTGCTGGTCATTTTACTGTTCGTGCCGGCGTTCATGCTCGGGGCCTGGGCGGCCGGGCTCGGGATCGCACCCAACGCCAACGGGCGCATCCTCCCGCCGCTGCTCGCGGAGTTCACCCCGGCGTGGTTCGCCGCGCTGGTCGTCGCCGGCGCGATGGCCGCGATGATGTCCTCCAGCGACTCGATGTTGCTCTCGGGGTCGTCCTATCTCACCCGGGACGGGATGCTCGCGGGCGTCGCCGGCAGCCAGGCGTTCTACCTCGCCAGCGTCTTCCTCCCGATGGTTCCCTCCGCGTACGTGTTGCCGGTCGCGCCCGGGCTGGGCGGGTGGTCGGCCTCGGTCGTGGGGATGGGGCTGGGGCTAGTCCTGACGGTCGGCGTCTCCGCCGTGACGGCCCCGACGGCCGCCGAAGACGCGACCGTCTACGAGGGGCTGTCTGCGGACTGACAGTCGGAGGGTGCGTTTCCGCTGGCAAACGTGATGAAGCGAAGGTCTACGAGAGACCCCCAGGTCTGCCCACGGGTGCGGGTGGGGAAAAACAAAAGTACGTCCCGCGTATACATCGGTGTATACATGGCGGGCAAGACGATCCGGGTTTCCGAGGAGACGTGGCGGAAACTCCGGGCACGGAAGCGGGAGGGAGAGAGTTTCGACGCAGTCATCGAGCGGGAACTCGAAGACGACGACCCGCTCGCCGGGTTTGGGGCTTGGAGTGACACGACCATCGACGAGTCGGTCCGCGGGGTCAAGGGGGAACTTGACGACGAACTGGGAGAGGATGAAGGTCCTCGATAGCAGTTTCTGTGCCGACTTCCTTCGCGGGCGCGAGTCGGCGAAATC
Source organism: Halobacteriales archaeon SW_9_67_25 (assembly GCA_003022745.1). Classification (GTDB taxonomy): domain Archaea; phylum Halobacteriota; class Halobacteria; order Halobacteriales; family Haloarculaceae; genus SW-9-67-25. Next base: position 23,432 of record PXSU01000046.1, on the reverse strand, counting down.
GTACCGACTCGACCACTCCGAGGAAGTGCTCGCACTCGCCACTGTCGGGTTCTACGAGCTGTACCACGGTGCCGTGAAAGAGGGTCGCGACCCCGTACTCATCGAGGACGACCTCCCGTGGGTGGAACACATCGAATACAGCAGGGAGCACGCGCTGGAATCGGCACGGATCCGGCAGGAACTGGAGACCGACGGACAGCGCCTCCAGCATCCGGACATGATGCTCGCTGGCGTCGCCCGCTCGTTCGGCGTACCCGTCGTCACGGCCGACAGAGGGTTCGGGCGCGTCGACAACCTCGCAGTCGAGAACTACCGGGTCCTGTACTGACCGGGACCGGTGTTTTTACCCACACCGACCCCACGCGAAGGTATGCAGACACACATCGTCCCGGTCGGGTTCGACTACGACCGGCTGATCGCGCCGCTGGTGCGCGAGCAGATGGACGTCGACCGCGTCATCCTGCTGGAGGGGGCGGTCGGGAGCGAGGCAAACGTCGAGTACTCCCGGCGCCTCTCCGAGAAACTCGAACAGGACTACCGGAACCTCCTCGGGGCCGAAACCGAGCGGGTCGTCGTCGCGGACGTCTACGACTACGACGCCGCCTTCGAGCAGGCGTTCGAACTCATCAACGCCGAACTCGACCGGGCCGGTATCGGCGACGAGACGAACGCAGGCGGGGACACTGGCGGTGGCAACGGAGAGGTGTGGGTCAACATCTCCGCGATGCCCCGCACGGTCTCGTTTGCGTTCGCGACGGCCGCCCACTCCATCATGGTCGAGCGCGAGGACGACCGCCGGCGCATCCACACCTACTACACGGTCCCCGAGAAGTACCTCGAAACCGAACTCGCCGAGGAACTCCGGCGGGCGCGGGACCTGCTCGTGGACCTGCTCGAGGACGCCGAGAACGCCGGGGAGGAGCGTCCGGGGGTGCGGACCGACCTCGACAGGGTCCGGGACCGACTCGACGCCATCGACGACCTGCTCGCGGAGTTCGACGAGCGGGGTACCACCATCGGCGCCAAGGAGATCGACGGCAGCCACGTGGTCGAACTCCCCGTGGCCTCCTTCTCGAACGTCAAACCCTTCGAGGAGGTGATACTCTTCACCCTGGGCGAACACGGCGAGTTCGAGAGCGTGAGCGAACTCGCAGGCCAGCTGGCCCGGGAACTCGGCGAGGAGTACACCGACAGCTTCCGGTCGAAGGTCATCTACAACGTCGACCGCCTGGGTCCGGGCGGCAAGGGCTACATCGAACAGGAGGAACGGGGCAAGTCCTACCGGACCCGGCTCTCACGGATCGGCGAACTCTGGGTGCGCGCCCACTCGGGCCGGCGGGACGCCGACTTCGACGTGTAGCCACACCCGTCGCGGAACTCAGATTCCGTTCAAAACCAAAGAAATTACTGTGACGAGAGCAGAGATGACGACAGATCGATGCCACGGCCCGAGGGCAGCCCCGAGGCCCTGGAGATGCGGCGCAAGCTCGCGGTCCGCCTCCTGGAGTACGGCCTGACCGGTCAGGAAGTCGCCGAGGCGTTCGGCGTCTCGCCCGGCTCGGTCTCCCGGTGGAAGCAAACCTACGAGGAGGCTGGCGAGACGGGCCTCGAAGCCGACCCCCATCCCGGTCGGGACCGGATACTCGACGACGACCGGCTGCTGGAGCTCGCGGACTGCCTGCGACTGGGGCCAACAGCCCACGGATTCGAAGGCGACCGCTGGACGCGCTCACGCGTGGCCGAGGTCATCCAGCGGGAGTTCGACGAGTCCGTCTCCGACCCGACCGCCTACCGGTACCTCCGTCGGCTGGGCTGGGAGCCACTACCACCCGGAGAAGAGGACGGCGAGGAGTGGCGGCGCCGCCAGTGGGAACAGGCACGGCAGCGATTCGGCGCGGATTCTGGCGGAGCCAGCGGATCGGATGAGTAGCGGATCTGCTCGACTGAATTTTGTTAATTATGAACGAATATCCTCGGCGATTGGGTCACTGAGAGATGCGGGTAATCTCCTCGACGGGCCACTGGCTCAGAATCTCGACGCCGTTCTCGCGGACGACGACCATCTCCTCGACGCGGACGCCCTGGCGGTCGGCGGGCTGCATGGTCTCGACGGCCATCGTCATGCCCTCCTCGATCTCGATGGGGTGGTCCGGCGAGAGCCCGCGCCAGATCAGCGGCACCTCGTAGAGTTGCAGGCCCAGCCCGTGGGCCCAGTGGTTGGTGGTCATCTCCCGGAACTCCTCGGCGCCGTACCAGTCCATGTGCTTCGCAGATCTCGTCGGTGGTCGCGCCGGGTTCGATGCGTTCGAGGACGGCATAGAGGTCGTCCCGTGCCTTCTCGTAGGCGTCGCGCTGGGCGTCGGTCGGCCGGCCCACGCTGAAGGTGCGGTAGTAACAGGAGCGGTAGCCCATGAAGCCGACATTGTAGAAGTCGGCGTACACGATGTCGCCGGGCCGGATGATTCGGTCGGTGGCGTTGGCCTGGTGTTTGGGCCAGGTGTTGGGTCCGGAGGTGAGATACCCTCCCTGGACCACCGCACCCAGCCGCCAGAGTTCGCGGACGGCGTCGCCCCAGACCTCGGATTCGCGCTTGCCCGGGGCGGCACTGTCGGTGATGGTCTGGAAGCCCCCCTCACAGATGGCTGCCACCTGGCGCAGACACTCGATTTCGTCCCGCGTTTTCGTCTTGCGCGCGTCGAGCATCAACTCCGTGGCCGTCTCCGTGTCGATGTCGACGCCCCGCTCGGCGAACTTCTCGACGAGGGCGGCGTTGGCGACGTCGATTCCCATCGGTTCCCCGGCGACGCCGTACTCCTCCATCGCCTCGTAGACCGTCTCGGCCATCCGGTCTTTGAGCCAGGCGCGTGCCGACCCCCGGCCGGACGCCCGGGGGACGTTCCCCAGGCCGGGGCAGGCATAGCGGATATCGGAGAGCCAGGGGCAGTTGAACCGCTGATTCGAGGCGTGGTCGGCCGTATCCCAGTGGACGACGTCGCCGTCCTCGGTGAGCAGGGTGTAGTGGTCCGCACCGGAGCCGCCCGTCATGGCGAGGCCAGTGACGTACCGGACGTTCGGGTCGTCGATGAGGAGCATCGACCCCAGGTGCGAGTCCTGCAGGCGGTCGAGGGCCCGCTCCTTGCGTTCCCGGCGGAGGCGTTGCACGTCGATGCGTTCCTCCCAGTCGACGGCCATCGTCCCGCGGGTTCCCTCCATGAAGCTGCGCTCGTACATTCTGTTTGCTCGTTGTGTGAGTAGTGTAATCAAACTCCCGTTCGCTAGCCCGTCTCGTTGTTGTCGTTGACGCGACTGTCGGGACTGGTCGGAAAGCCCCCGCGTGCTCGGCTCCCGGTGCTCGATCCCTCCCGGCCAAAGCAAGGACCGCAGCCGTCAGGCGAGGACCGCAGCGAGGCCCGGAGCGGTCGAGCGGTCGGGGGCTTTCTTGCCCGTCTCGACAGCCACAGCACTCGCAGACAGGACTGTCAAGAACACACCGTCCAACGAGTCTCCGAGACCTATAACTACCTCCCGGAACCACACCAGCACATGACACACGAGACGCCCATCCGCGTCGACCACGTCGGCATCGCCGTCGAGTCCATCGAGGACGCGGAGCCAGTCCTGTTCGCGCTGGGCTGTCGGAAGTTCATCGACGAGAGTGTCGACGGCGAGTTCCGCTGGGCACAGTACGACTTCGAACAGGGGGCCTCCCGGCTGGAACTCATCGCGCCCGAGGCCGAGGATACGTTCCTCACGGACTTCCTCGAGGAGCACGGTCCTGGCCTCCACCACGTCACCCTCGAAGTCGCGGACATCGACGCCGTCGTCGAGGCCCTGGAGGCGGCCGACCTGCGCGTCGTCGGCTACCGCGACATGGGCGACTGGACGGAGGCGTTCGTCTCGCCGGCCAATCCCACGGGGACGCTCTTCCAGCTCTTCGAGTTCCACGAAAGCTACGACGAGGGACGCCCCCCGGCAGAGCAACTGTACGTGGACGGCCGGCGGCTGAGCGAGTAGCGCGCGGAGGCGGGCGAGGCCGGACGACCCTCAGACCGGGTCGAGGCCGTGTTCCTCGCGGAGCGTGTTGATATAGGAGCGGAACCCGGTTTCGAGGTCGTACGCCACCTCGTAGCCCAGATCGCGCTGTGCGGCTGTCATGTCCAGGTTCTGGGTCCAGGGGAGTTCCCCCTCCTCGGAAACCGTCAGGTCCACGTCGGGCAATATCGTCCGAACCGTCTCGGCGGCCTCGCTGATGGTCGCCAGTTCACCCCGGACGTTGTAGACCCGCTGGCCCAGGTCGTCCTCGGGCGCGAACGCGGCCAGCCGGAACGCCCGGGCGATGTCGCGGGCGTGTTGCCAGTCGATGACCTGGTCGCCGTACTCGACGGAGAAGGACTCGCCCAGCGCGGGTTTCTCGACGATGTTGGCGAGGAACGCCGAGCCACCGGTCTCGCGGTAGGGGCCGTACGCGACCGTCGGGCGCAGGCCGACGTGGGAGACCCCGTAGTCCTCGTGGTAGACGCGGGACTGGTGTTCGTTGTAGGTCTTGGTCGCGCCGTACAGCGTATCGGGATACACCAGCTCGTCCTCGTCGACGAACCCGGCGTCGTAGTTGTCCGGCGGCGCGTACACCGCGGCCGAGGAGGCCCAGGCGACGCGTTCGACCTGGTCGTCTAAGACGCGGGCCGCTTCGAGGACGTTGTTCGTCCCGAGGACGTTGACCGTCAGCGCGCTCCGTGGGTTCGCGCGGGCGGCGTTGGTCAACAGCGCGGCCAGGTGGACGACCCGCGTCGCGCCCGTCTCCCGGACGGCGCGGACGACGTCGGTCGGGTCGGTGACGTCTCCCCGCCGGATTGTGACGTCCCCGGCCACGCCCAGTTTCGCGAGGATGTGGTCGTCCGTCGAGAGGTCGTAGGCCACGACGTCGTGACCCTCTTCGAGGAGGTCCGCGGCGACGTAGGAACCCAGAAAGCCGGTACCGCCCGTGACGAGTACTGTCTCGGTCATCGTGTAGGGGGGCGGCCAGCGCGGCAAAAAACTTTGCCGTGCCGGACGAGGACGGGTGCAGTTCACAGCAGGTTTTATTAATCATGGGGAATATTGACTGGCGTACGTATGCGCGATCCAGAGAGGCGACTGTCCGAGACGCGGAGTCACACACGGCGACGGTTCCTCGCGCTGGCCGGGGCGACCGGCGCGGTGGGCCTCGCGGGCTGTGGCGGTGACGGTGGGGACGGCGGCGACGGAGACAGCGGGGACGGCGGCGACGGCGGGTCGACCGACGGGAGTCCGTCCGACCTGGGCACGGCGACGGTCGGGGTAGTGAACCCGATCACGGGCGCGTACAGTTCGCTCGGCCCCGGGCAGCGAAACGGGGCGAAACTCGCTGTCTCCCAGATAAACGGCAGCGACCAGTACGACCTCGAACTCGACGCCGTCTTCGAGGACACCGGCACGGAGGCGGGGGCGGCCCAGCAGAGCGCACAGAAACTCGTCCAGGAGGACGGCGCCCGGTACCTGTTCGGGGCCATCTCCAGTTCGGTGGCGCTGTCGCTCAACGAGTTCGCTGGCCAGGAGGAGTTCGTCTACTTCCCGGGCGGGGCGGCCGTCCCGATCACCGGCAGCGCGTGCAACGAGTGGGTGTTCCGGGTCGAGACCAACACCGCACAGGTCGCGGAGGCCATCTCCGCCTACACCGTCAACAACCTCGGGACGAACGTCTGGTTCCACATCGCCGACTACGCCTACGGCGATTCGGTGTACAACCGCACGAAATCCCGGATGCAGGACGCCAACGACGAGTTCACGGAGGTCGACGTGACGCGGTCGGAACTGGGCTCGTCGAACTACGGTTCCTTCATCACCCAGATCGGCAACTCCGAGGCGGACGCTGTCGTCCTCGGGATGACCGGCGGGGACCTCATCAACTTCGTCAACCAGGCCGCCGAGGAGGGACTGAAAGACCAGGTCGACCTGGTCGGTCCCACGATGTCGTTCTTGGTGGTCCGCGGGGCGACCAAGCAAAACGCCGTCGGCACCTTCGGCGGCGTGCGGTACACCGTCGCCCTGGAGACCGGCGACAACGGGCAGTTCGTCGACGCCTTCGAGAGCGAGTACGACGGCACCCCCGACAACTTCGAGCGGGTCGGCTACGACTCCCTGCGCCTGATCGCCAAGGGGATGCAGGAGGCCGGCAGCACCGACCCCGCGGACGCACGGGACGCCCTCGAGGGCGGGACCTTCACGACCGTGCTGGGGGACGTCACGCTCCGGGAGGGCGACCACCAGGCCACCAACCCCACCTGGATGAGCGAGATGGTCGAAGGCGAGGGCGACGTCGCCACGGTCGACTTGCTCGCACAGACAGAGGGTGAGGACGCGCTCCCGCCTGCGAGCGACGTCGACTGCGAGATGGGCTGACCCCGCGATGCCGGCCGTCGCCAACGTCGTCGAACAGTTGCTCAACGGCGTTACGCTGGGGATGGTCTACGTCCTGCTGGCGGCGGGGCTGTCGATCATCTTCGGCGTGATGGACGTCATCAACTTCTCGCACGGAGAACTGTTCGCCCTGGGGGCGTACTTCGCGCTCACCCTCGTCGACCCGCTCGGGGCGACCATCGGGTTCCCGGTCGCGCTGGTCCTCGCGCCGCTTGCGGTCGGCGTCGTCGGCGCGGCCATCGAACGGTTCACCGTCCGCCCGCTCTACGGCCGCAACCCACTCTATCACATCCTGCTCACCTTCGGTCTCGTCCTCATCATCAACGACGTCATCCGGTTCACCTGGGGCCAGCAACAACAACAGCTGGCCGTCCCCGCAGCCCTCTCCCAGCCCGTCGGTGCCTTCGGCGTCCGGGTCGCGCTGTACAACCTCTTCATGATCGCGGTCGCCGCCGTGCTGGCGGCCGGCACCTGGCTGGCCCTCAACCGGACGCGGTACGGCATGATCGTCCGTGCCGGGTCACAGGACCGGGAGATGGTTCGCAACGTCGGCATCGACATCGACCGCTACTACACGCTCGTCTTTGGCTTCGGGGCCGCCCTGGCCGCCGTGGGGGGTATCGTCCTCGGCGGTGCCCAGAACGTCAACCCGAACATGGGCGGGTCGGTCATCATCCCGGCGTTCATCATCGTCGTGCTCGGCGGGCTGGGCAGTTTCCGCGGGGCCGTCTTCGGCGGCCTCCTCGTGGGCATCATCCAGACGATGACCAGGACCTACCTCCCCGTCTTCGAGGGCCTGACCATCTTCCTTTTGATGATCGCCGTGTTGCTGGTCAAACCCCAGGGTCTCTTTGGCAACCCCGAGTGGGGCGGCGGGGGCGAGGAGGACGGCGAACTGCTGGTCGGCGCCTACGGCGGGGTCTTCACGGCCGGAACGCGCCGGCGGCTTGGCGTGCTCGCGGTCGCCGCGCTCGCGGTCTTCCCGGTCGTCGCGACGGTCACCGACAACGGCTTCTACGTCACGCTCGCGAACACGATGTTCGTGTGGGCGCTCTTTGCGCTCTCGCTCGATTTCGTGATGGGCTCGGCCGGACTGGTCTCGCTGGGGCATGCGATGTTCTTCGGCGTGGGTGCCTACACCGGGGCGCTCGCACTCCTGCATCTGGCGCCCTCGTTTCTGGTCGCGCTGGTGGCTGCCGTGCTCGTCCCCGCGGGGCTGGCCTGGGTCGTGGGCAGTCTCTCGATCCGCGTCTCCGGGGTCTACTTCGCGATGATCACGCTCGCGTTCGCCGAGTTACTCTACAGCGCCGTTTTCAAGTTCGAGTTCACCGGCGGGAGCGACGGCCTGCTGGGCTTCGATGCCCTGCTCGGACTCGGCGGCGTCGGCCCGCGCCTCTCCGAAATCGAACTGACGGTGGCGGGCCTGACGGTCGGGTCTTCGGTGGTCTTTTATTACGTGGCACTGGCGCTTTCGGTCGGGACCCTGCTGGTGGCGCGGCGGTTCATGACCGCCCCCTTCGGGAGCGTCCTCCAGTCCATCGGGGAGAGCGACGAACGGGCTGCCTTCGTCGGCTACGACGTCACCGGGTACAAGCGCCGGGCGTTCGTCATCAGCGGCGCCATCGCGGGCCTGGCCGGGGGCCTGCTGGCGGTCAACCCGGACACGTTCGTCGTCTCGCCCGACCAGACGCTCCACTGGATCAACTCCGGGGAGGTCATCGTGATGACGCTGCTGGGCGGGATGGGTACGCTCTTTGGCCCGATGCTCGGCGCCGGCGTGTTCATCGGCGCCGAGGACGTGCTTTCCTCCCATACCGACCAGTGGCGGATGATCATCGGGGCCGTGTTCGTCGTCTTCGTGCTCTTTGTCCCCCGGGGACTGGTGTCGATCCCCGCGCTCGTGGCACGGCGCTTCAACGCCGAGGGGGGTGACCCGCCCCTCGGTGTCGACGAGGAGGTGAACGCGGATGACTGACCCCGCCGGTGACGCCCGCGCGGAACCGGTCGTGGAAACCGCGGGGCTGACCAAGCAGTTCGGGGAACTGACCGCCGTCGACAGCGTCGACCTGCGCGTCGAGCGCGGCGAGTTCCGGAGTGTCATCGGCCCGAACGGCGCCGGCAAGACCACGCTGTTCAACTGCATCACCGGCGCGATGGCCCCCACGTCGGGGACGGTCCGCTTCGACGGCGAGGACGTCACGGACCTGCCGCCACACGAGCGTGTCAGTCGGGGGCTGGGGCGTTCGTTCCAGATAACCAATATCTTTGGCGGCCTCACCGTCCGCGAGAACGTTCGGCTGGCGGCCCAGTCGGTCCTCGACGAGGGAATGTCGCTCCGCGAGGAGATGCTCCGCGACAAGGACACGTTCGGTCGGATAAACGACCGCACATCCGGCGTGCTGGAGCAGGTCGGTCTCGACGGGCGGGCCGGGGAACTCGCGGAGACGCTGGCCTACGGCGACCAGCGCCGCCTCGAGATCGGGATCGTCCTCGCGACCGACCCGGAACTCGTGATGCTCGACGAGCCGACCGCGGGGATGAGCAGCGAGGAGACCCGGGCGACTATCGACCTGATCGAGGACGTACTCGCCGACCGGACACTGATGCTCATCGAACACGACATCGACCTCGTGATGGAACTGTCCGACCGCGTGACCGTCCTGACACGGGGGGAGGTCCTCGCGACGGGGAACCCGGCCGAAATCGCCGCCAACGAGGACGTCCGCGAGGCGTATCTCGGGGGGGTCCGTGCGTGACCGACCCGCTCCTTTCCCTGACAGGCGTCCGCGCCGGGTACGACCTCACCGAGGTGTTGCGCGGCGTCGAGATGACCGTCGAAGAGGGATCGGTCGTCTCGCTTGTCGGGCGCAACGGCGTCGGCAAGACCACCACGCTCCGCGCCATCGTCGGCAACGTGACGCCCACCGCCGGCACCGTCACCTTCGACGGGGGGGACATCACCCAGCTGCCGACCGAGCGGACCATCCAGCGGGGGATCACCTTCGTCCCCGAGGACCGGCGCGTGTTTCCGGGCCTCAGCGTCCGGGAGAACATCGAGATGGGACGGCTCGGGGCCGGCGGCGAGACCTCAGTCGACGAAGTCCTCGAAACCTTCGAGAACCTGAAAGAGCGCGAGGACAGCTACGGGTCGGTCCTCTCGGGTGGCGAACAGCAGATGCTCGCCATCGCGCGGGCGCTCGTGGCCGACCCCGAGTTACTCCTGCTCGACGAACCGACAGAGGGGCTCGCCCCCTACATCGTCCGCGACATCGAGGACATCATCCGCGAGTTGAACGACCAGGGGATCACCGTCCTGCTCGTCGAGCAGAACATCCCCGTGGCGCTGGACGTCTCGGAGTACACCTACATCCTCGGGAAGGGCCGGATCGTCCACGAGGGTCCTGCCGCGGCGGTCCGGGAGGACACGGATGTCCTCGACCGGCACCTCGGCGTCGGGTCCGTGGAGTAACTCCCGCGTTCGAACAGATCGAACGTTGAGGCGAAGACTGACTGATGCGGATTGCTGTCGTTCGTTCCCGGATCGACCGCAGGACAGCGAGCGGTCGACCTGGAAAACAGCGACAGCAATCCGTATGAAGTGAGAACCCATCAGATCCGGAGCCGGAACCGCCAAACCAGGGGCCGGAACTCCCAGACCCGGAGTCGGCACCGGGCAGGGAGTGGCCCGCGGGCGCCGGCACGCACCCAGAGGAGCGGTTCGACACGACATCGTCCTAATTACTCGAACAGAAGGGGCGAAGAGACAGCGGGCCCCGGCGGCGTCAGATCTCCGTGATCCGACGGTAATCCTCGTCGAGTGCCGACGCGTCTTCCGGGAGCAGTGCGACGACGAGGTAGTCGGCGTACCCCGACATGTACTCGACGAGGGTGGCGATGCGGTCGGAGTCGATCGCCTCGAGGGAATCGAGTAGGATGAACGGGACGTCATCGTAGACCTCGTGGGCGAGATAGCCGGCGAGGGCGAAGACCAGGCCAGTGACCTCGCGTTCGCTCTCGCTTAGGTGTTCGAACTCGTCCTCGTAGGTGACGCCGTCGTCGGTGCTACGGACGACGTGCAACTCGAAGGCCGTCTCGGAGACCGTCCGGCGCCCCTCGCGGACCTCGCGTTCGGTCCGCTCGACCCAGATGCGCTCTAAGTTCGTGTAGTTGAGGATGTCCAGCACGGTGTCCATGTGGTCGTTGAACTCGTCGACTGCCTGCTGTTCGATCTGGTCGATTCGCGTCCGCAGGTCCGTCAGCTCGGCGTTGATCTCGGCTTTCCGTTCCCCGAGATCGTCGATCCGGTCGGTCCGTGACTCGATCTCCTCGATGTTCGAGGCGACCCGGTCGCGCTCGTCCTCGAGGCGGTCGTGTTCGATCTCGAGTTCGTTGACCGTCTTGTGCGCCGCCAGGACCTCCGAGCGGTCCGCCGATTCGAGCTCCTCGATCTCCGCCTGGATCTCCTCGATGTCGGCCCGGAGGTCCTCGCGTGTGGCCTCGAGTTGTTCGACTTTCTCCTCGCGTTCGGCGATCTCCTCGCGTATCTCCTCGATATCGCGCTCGATGCGCTCGCGCTCGCGCTGGCGGGACTGGACCGTCGACCGGCGCTCCTTGAACTCCGCGAGGCGGGACTCGATCTCGCTTTGCTCGCTGTATTTGGACTCCCGGAGCTCGCGCAGGCGTTCGAGCGTCGCCTCGATGCGCTCGCCGTCGACCTCGGTCCCACAGGTCCAGCAGACGACCTCCTCGCCGGCCTCCAGGAGCCGGTCGGTCACCGGCCCCTCGCCCTCGTCGCCGCGCAACGCGGCGGCGATGTCCCGGCTCGTGCCGTCCATCATCTCCTCGTTGAACTGGATGACGTTCTGGAGCTTCGTCAGTTCGGAATCGAGTGTGCGCTTCCGTTCCTGCAGGCGGTCGATCTCCGACCGAACCGACGCGAGGTCCCCGAGGTCGTCCTCGGTGACGTCGGCCTTGCGCTCCTCGAGAGACACCAGTTCCTCGGCCAGCGTGTCGAGGCTGTCCTGCTGGTTGTCCAGCCGGAACTCCGTCCGTTCGAGGTCCGAGCGGACCTCCTGGAGCTGTGCCATCTTCGCCTCGAGCTCGGACTCCTCGCCGTCCAGTTCGGCCGGGTCCTTCGACTGTTTGTCCAGGGTCGCCCGCTCGGCCTCCAGACGGTCGCGCGTCGCCTCGATCTCCGAGTCGAGGCGGGACCGCTCCTGTTCCAGGTCGGGCAGTTCCGCCCGGAGTGACTGGAGGTCGTTGAGGCGGTCCTCGACGTCGCGTTTTTCGGCTTCGAGGCGCTCGATCTCGGCCTGGATCGACTCGGCGTCGACGGGCTCCATGATGATCTCGCGTAGGTCACCGCCGAGCGCGACCGTCCGGCGGGCGTCGTTTGACTCCAGCAGGAACGCGAACAGGTCCGCCAGTTCCGGGTCGTCCAGATACGGCTCCCCGTCGAAGTCGACGCTCGACCCCTGTCGGTGGAGGGTTCGCGTGTAGACGTCGTCTCCGACCGTCATCCTGACCTGCCCCTCGTCGGCGTCCCCCTTCAGCGACGCGCGCTCGCTCCCCAGCCCGGCCATGATCGCCTGCAACAGCGACGTCCGGTGGGTCGCGTTCCGCCCGACCAGTATCGTCACGCCCGGCTCGAAGGTCACCTGTGTCCGCTCGATGCCCCCGACGTTCTCGGCTTCCAGTGAAACGGTGGCCTGTTCAGACTCTGCTGATGCCATTTGGTGCCCTCTCTCGGCACGCAGATATAAAGATTGTCAGGGCGTGAGGCAGCGTTACAGACATACTGGTGTCACGTATCTTGCGGCTCACAGTCACACCCGCCCCGGCGGAACAGGTTCGCGACGTCGAACTGTGAGCCACAGCCCCGGCAGTAGACCTGCAGGTCGACCACCACGTTGTGTTCGCCCAGCGTGAAGTCCCCGGCGCCAGTCAGTTCGGAGAGGGAGTTCTCGGTCACCGCCTCGGTCCGCGAGCGGAGGCGCTGGACGCGCCCTTCGTGCTTCTCGACCGGGTCGGTGTCGTCGCCGCGCCCCTTCGAGACGTCCAGCACGTTCGTCAGGTACGTGTGGACGGCCTGGTGGGTGACGAAGTCGTCTTCGAGGGTATCGATGTCGACGCCCTCCCGGTCGAGGCGGTTGCGCTGCTGGGTGCTGACGCCCACGCTGACGTCGTCGTCGGTCAACAGCCGGTAGGCGTTCTCGGCTTCCCCCTCCAGCGGCTCGGCGCCCGCTGCCTCCATTGCCTGCTGGAGGACGGCCACGTTGATGTGGTCGGCGAGTTCCCGCAGGCTCATCTCCTCGCCGTTCTCCCCCAGCCACAGGTCCCCCAGCGCCTCGTGGAGGTCCAGCAGGTCGTACTCGGCGAGCACACGACCCACCTTGTACCGTCTGTTCGGCCCGCTCACGTTCTCTGCCATGTCGGTACCGGGCGATACGCCGAGCGGTCACTTACTACTTTGGGTCGGTCCGTGACCGTGCCACGGCGCGTCGCTCCACGAGCGCACCATCCCCATCGTCCATGTATAAAAGTTAGCATTTCTACGTTTTGTGATTCAAACAAATACTTGACTTTTAATATGCGATTCCGTTAGTATATCTTTCTTCTTTTATGTAGCTTTTTAATATTATTATTAATACTGGTATATTCGAGAGCAGTATCGGAGCAATCGGGGAGCAGGTGCAGGCCGAACGCCGGGAGACAATCAGGAGTGTGAACCAGCAGCGTCCGCTCGCGGCGGGACAGCCGGGACTCCGCGCCGGGTAGGTGCCCCGGTCTCGTTCGCGGCCGCCGACCGGAGGCGGATCCAGCCGAGTCCGGGGACGCGCACCTCGGCAGTCCCGATGACCCACTCGGGCCTGACCGGGCGGCTGAGGGAGGTCACCTGGTCGTAGCGGCCGTTGCTGTCGCCTTTCGTGATGAACCCGGCGTGGGGTGCCGGGCAGTTTTTGAGGCCCTCGCTGGGCGTCTCGCCACACGCCTCGGCGGTGATGTGTGCGGGGTCGGCCCTGTCGTACCAGTTCTCGCCGGCTTCGACCCAGAACATCGCGCGGTGGATGATCGGGACCTGTCCCGGGTTCCCGTCGCGCTGGTAGACGATGACGTCGCCGTAGCCGCCGAACGCCCGGTACTCGACTGCCCGACCGGTGTGGGCGGTCACGACGCCGGTTTCTTCGTGGGCACCGGGTCCGGCGAAGCGGTCGGCCTCCATGACGAACACCAGGTCGTTGACCTGCATGTTCGGGGTCATGCTCCGGCTCTCGACGGCCACCATCGGCGGCCAGACGCCGCTGACCGCGAACAGGTAGGCCCCGACGACCAGCACCGCCAGTACGGAACTGACGACGTCGTAGACGAAGATCCGCCAGCCGAGTTCGTCGCTGTCGGCCCGGCGGGCCGGCGGTTTCCGGGGACCGTCCGTCTCGCTCCACTCCTCGCGTGTCGTCCCGCCACCCTCGTCGCTCCCTGCAATCTCCCGCTCGGGCGGCCCGGGCGACTCCTCGTCGTCCGGGTTGTCGCCCTCGGCAGCCGGGTCGTCGTCCGGGACTCCCATCGGCCCGTGTTGTGGGACTTTGCGTTTGAATGTTTCTGTCCGCCGCGCCAGCGGGGACCCGCTATCCTTTTGCCGACCCCGCACACACTACGGCTGTGCCCCTGGAGACGCCGGCAGCAGTGGTGAGCGAACTCGCCAGTCGCGGCTACAACGCCGAGCGCGAGGCAGTGACGCTGCTGGCCGGCGCGCCCGACCCCGAGCGGGCGCTCGAGCGGGCAGTCGAAGCGGTCCCCGACAATGCCGTCGTCGTCTCCACGGACCACGTCCGATCTGTCCTCCAGAACGGAGCGCAATCTGCCGGTTCGGAGGAGCGAGGACCGACGCCCGCACGGACCGGTGAAGACCCGGAACAGAACCCCTACGTTTCGACTGGAACGAACACCGCGAAATCCGTCGAAGTCGGCGGGGGAGTTGCAGTCGAAACGGAGGGGGGTCGGGGGCGGCAGGCCGACCCCTCGCGGCGGGACCTCGCCGTCGCCGGCGACGTGACCGGGCAAAGTACCGGGACCGGCGAGTACCGCGACTTCGTGGCGACCTTCCGGGACCGGTACGAGCGCCTCTCGGGACAGTTGCGCGGGCGGGTCAACCACCGGCCGGCCGAGGCCATCGCGGAGATGCCGGGGAACAGCGACGCGGCCATCGTGGGGATGGTCTCGGACGTCCGGTCGACGAAAAGCGGCCACTGGCTAGTCGAACTCGAGGACACGACCGGGACCTTCCCCTGCCTGGTGATGAAAGACCGGGACATCGCGGGCCTCGTCGAGGAGTTGCTCTACGACGAGGTGATCGCCGTCGAGGGCACACTCGCCGACGACGGTGGGGTGTTGTTCGTCGACGCCATCCACTTCCCGGACGTGCCCCGCACGCACAGTCCCTCGACCGCGGACCGGCACGTCCGGGCGGCGCTGGTCAGTGACGTCCACGTCGGCAGCCAGGAGTTCGTCGCCGACGCCTGGGAACGGTTTGCCGACTGGCTCCACACCCCCGAGGCCGCGGCCGTCGAGTACCTGCTGCTCTGCGGGGACATGGTCGAGGGCGTCGGCGTCTACCCCGGTCAGGACGAGGAACTGTCCGTCGTGGACATCTACGACCAGTACGAGGCATTCAGCGAGCACCTCAAGTCCGTCCCCGGGGACATGGAGATCGTCATGATCCCGGGCAACCACGACGCCGTCCGCCTGGCCGAACCGCAACCGGGCTTCGACGAGGAACTGCGTTCGATTATGTCGGCCCACGACGCCCGCGTCGTCTCGAATCCCGCGACGGTCACGCTGGAGGGTGTCTCGATTCTGATGTACCACGGCGTCTCGCTGGACGAGGTCATCGCGGAACTCCCCGAGGAGAAGGCCAGCTACGACGACCCCCACCGGGCGATGTTCCAGCTACTCAAGAAGCGCCACGTCGCCCCCCAGTACGGCGGCCACGTCAGACTCGCACCCGAGGAGCGGGACTGGCTGGTCATCGAGGAGGTGCCCGACGTCTTCCACGCCGGTCACGTCCACAAACTGGGCTATGGCCAGTACCACGGCGTCCTCACCATCAACTCCGGGTGCTGGCAGGCACAGACGGCCTTCCAGGAGTCGGTCAACATCGACCCCGACATCGGCTACGCCCCCATCGTCGACCTGGATACGCTGGAGTTGACCATCCGGAAGTTCGCGTAGACGCCCGGGGCCCGATCGAAGACCTCTGCCCGCTGTGTCACCCGTTCATACGGATTGCTGTAGTTCATTTCCGGATCGACCGCAGGATAGCGTGCGGTCGACCTGGAAAACGGCTACAGCAATCCGTATGAGACGCTGACCGATCTGTTCGGCGCGAGCCAGTTCTTCCCGGATGTCTTGTGTGAGACTTTACTTGATCTCTTCGGCACGAACCCCGTCGAGCACGATTGCGTTCGTCTGGTAGTTGATGACCGTTTCGAACTCGTCGAAATACGCCTGCTGTAACACTCGCTGACGCGGTAGGGCTCCCGGGAGTGTGCTGCCTTCGCCGGCTGTGAGCTCTCGGTTCGTATCTCCACTGCGACCCTGTGTGGCGTCCGCCGGTCGCACTCCTCGCACCCCTCTGTGACGGCGTCGATGTCCGTGCCTGTGGTTGCCATCGTGCCCGACGTACTGGTCACAATACATAACAAATCGACTGTTCGAGTTCGCGCATATTATTATCTCTGATACAATAGTCTGGAGCACAGAGACTGGGGTAGCGCCGGCTATCGAGCCACCGTATCAGACCCCAAATGCTTCTGTGAGGGCTCGGATCGGCGCACTCGTCACGCGACGGATGACTACACGGGGAGGAGCGCGCGCAACTGTTCGCGGGAGAACAGCGACGTCGGGCGGTCCATGTCGACGCCGATCTCGCCCTGGAAAAAGCGCAAGCCCGCCCGCTGGAGGGGTTCGGGCAGCGAGTAGCCCGCCCGGACCGCCCCGCCGAGGCGGATTTCTGCCCGGAGGTCCGCGCGCCAGGCGCGCTCGTAGTCGCCCAGCGTCCCCGGGTCAGTCGGGTCGATCTCGCGGGCAGCGTGGTCGGCGGCGATCATGCCGTAGCGGATTCCCCCGCCGGTGAAGGGCTTGGTCTGGGCGGCCGCGTCGCCCAGCAGGAACGAGCGCCGGCCTGTCACCCGATCGGGCGGGCCGATGGGAATCAGCGAGGCCGTACTCGACGCCAGCATCGCCGCGGGGGATCCGCCAGGCGAAAAACCGGGGAACAGTCAGGTGCACGTCCACGAAGTCCGCCGCGTCGGGGCCCTCGGCAAAGCCCAGCACACCGTGGAGGAGTTCGCCGGGTTCGGGGAGGCCCAGTTCCTCCCGGACGCGAGAGGCCGGCCCGTCACAGCCCGCGACCATCCGCCCGCGGTGGGTCGCGACGCCGTCGGGTCCGCGGACCTCGACGGTGACGCCGTTGCGACCCTCGCGCACGCCGACGACGGTGTGGTTCTCGCGGACGTCGGCCCCGGCCGCGCGGGCGGCATCGGCGAGTGTCCGGTCCAGCCCCACGCGGTCGATGACGTTCGAGACGACATCGTCCTTGTAGAAGCGGTAGGCCGGGCTGTCGGGTCCGCCGAGGTGAAAGCGAGCGCCGTAGACCTCGTTCTGGAGGAGTCGCTCGCGCGCGCCGTCGGGGGTG
This sequence comes from Halobacteriales archaeon SW_9_67_25, assembly GCA_003022745.1. Taxonomy (GTDB): domain Archaea; phylum Halobacteriota; class Halobacteria; order Halobacteriales; family Haloarculaceae; genus SW-9-67-25. The sequence goes on along the minus strand of PXSU01000046.1, from coordinate 6,304 downwards.
AACCCCCAGAGGGCCGTGCTGACGTGGCCCGAACAGGCCAGCGGTTCGCCTACCTCCCCCTGCTCGAAGACGACGACGTCCTGGCCCCGCTGGGCGGCCTGCCGGGCGAACCGCGACCCGGCCGGCCCCGCGCCCACGACGACGAAATCGTGCATGCCCGTCTCTCCTCGGTCCGCGGGCAAGTCTCTCACGGTTCGCGTCGCCCGCGTATCCGCAACTCCGGGGTTCGGGTCACCTCACCCGAACCGCTCGGCGACGGTCCGATAGAGGCGCTCACACCGGTCGAGGACATCCCAGGAGACGCTTTCGGAGGCGGTGTGGGCCTCGCCGGGTTCCGCGGGGCCACAGACGACGCAGGCCGTCCCCGCCCGGGCCAGCCACCCGGCGTCGGTCGCGTGTGGCTTGACCACGTGTTCCGGACTGCCCTGCTGGGCCTCGCGTGCGGCGGCCAGGACCAGGTCGGCGAACTCGAGGTCGTCACACTGCATCGGCGGGAGGTCCTGGTCGAGTTCCCAGGTGACGCCCGGAATCTCTTCGACGCGCTGTAGGGGTGCACGCTCCCCGGGGACGGTCCGCTCGTCGACGGTCACCGTACAGCGCCCGGGGATGACGTTCCAGGCCGTCCCGCCCTCGATTTCGGTGGCCACCAGCGAACCACGGACCTCGCGGCCCAGCACCGCCGTCTCCGGGAAGTCCATCTCCCGCACCGCGTCGACGGCGTCGGTCGCGCGGTAGATGGCGTTCTCGCCCGCCTCGGGTTCGCTCGCGTGGGCCCCGGTCCCCTCGGCGACAATGGTCGACCCGCGCCGCCCCTTGTGGGCGACGGCGACGTCCGTGACGCCCGGGCCGGAGTAGCCCGTCGAGCCCTCGCCGACGACGGCGTAGTCGGGGGCAAACCCCTCCTCGATGGCCGCCCGCGCGCCGATTCCGCCCTGCTCTTCGCCCACGAAGGAGACGAAGACGAGTTCGCACGCCAGTTCCTCGGCGTCCCGGAACGCGACCATCGCCGCCGCCACCGCGCCCTTCATGTCGGCGCTGCCGCGGCCGTAGAGGCGTCCCTCGCGCTCCTCGAGGACGTACTCCGCTCCCGTGACCTGGGAGTCGTCGGGCGGGACGACGTCGTGGTGGCCCACGAACGCCAGCGAGGGTGTGTCGCTGTCGCCGCTCGCGGGCCCGCGGCGGGCGATGACGTTCCCGCGGTCGTCGCGCTCGACGGCCGCGCCGGTGTGCTCGCGGAGCCACTCCTCGATTCGGTCGCCGGCGGCCGTCTCGTTCTCGTGGCTGGGGATCGCAACCAGGTCGCGGGTCAGCTCGCGGACCATCTACGGCAGCACCGCCAGCCCCAGGGTAACTTCCGCGACCAGTGCGGCGCCCACGGCCACTCCGACGACGCCGCCGACGGCCTTCAGCGCCCGCGTCGTGCCGGTCCCGAGCGTCCGGCCCCAGACCGTGGCGACCAGCGCCATCGTGGCCGTGGTCAGCAGGCCGAAGGACACCAAAAAGCCCAGTGCCGCGTCCGCCGACGGTGCCGCGGTCGCCATGATGACGACGAGGCCGCCGCTGCCGGCGAGCCCGTGGAGGACGCCGACCAGCGCGGAGTCGCCGTCGACGTGGACGTGTCCGAACCCCAGCGAGAGCCGTCCGACCCTGAGGTGAGAGTGCACGCCGCCCGGTGCGAGGCGATGGCCGTATCCGTCGCCTGCGTGGTCGCGGTCGTCGTGGCTGTGGGTCTCCACGCCGAGCAGCCCGCCCGCGTCGGCCAGCATGCGGACCCCGTAGGCGACGAGGACGACGCCGACGACGACCTCGAACCCCGACGAGACCGACTCGGGCACCTCGACGCCCAGCGCGAGGAACACCAGTCCGAGGACGAGGATCGGGAGCGTGTGGCCCACGCCCCAGGAAGCGCCCACCAGTGCCGAGCGGTCCTCGTCGACGAGCGTCGCGATGGCGGCGAGGTGGTCGGCCTCGAGCGCGTGCCTGACGCCGACGACCCCGCCTGCGGTCAGCGCCGCGATCAGTGACATATCGGCCACGTCTCCCGATGGGCCCATAACTGCGTCGACTCTCCGGTAGTCGACAGGGCCGGGGCGTTTCGAAGGCGTTGTGTACCCGGGCGTGCTCACCCCGGCCGATGCCGCGTCGATGGAGGCCGTCCGGCTGGTCGGGGACTCTGCCATTCCCGTGATGTTACCCATCCTGGGTATCGAACTCCCGGACACTGACTACGGCGCCGCTGCCGTCCGCGTGACGCCCGCGGTGGCGCTGCGGATGCTCGTCGCACCCGTCGTCGGGGTCGGGGTCGTCCTCCCCGTGGATACGGTCGTCTCCCTCGGATCGGTGACCGTCCAGCGGGTCTTCGTCCTCGAGTGTGCGATGCCCGCGGCCGTGACGCCGCTCATCCTCACCGGGGAGTTCGCTGGCGACGCGCCCGGCGACCTCGACCCGACGGCCTACGCCTCGACGGCCATCTTTGTCTCGACGCTGCTCTCGATCCCGCTGTTGACTGTCCTCATCGCGCTCCTCGAGGCGGGACTCGTGGTCTGATACTGGCGGCTATACGCCCGTGAGTAATTTCGACCCCCCGTGGGGTCGAATATCTTCACGTAGGTATAGCCGTCAGTATGAGAAGGATCGGCCTGGACCGCGTGTCCGGCACGTGAGGGCCGAGACGTCGGGACCGGAGTCGGTCTGGATGGAGGGCCGAAGCGTCGCGGACCGCGCCACCCGGACTCGCCGTCAGTGTTCGATGATGGTGCCGCCGGCGCCGACGGCAATCTCCCGGCCGCCACGGACGACTGCGTTCAGGTTCTGGCCGGTCGGTGTCTCCGTCTCCGTCCAGGTGCCGTCGTACCGGTAGACAGCGCCGCTACCGCCGACAGTCCAGCCCTCGTCGCCCTCGACCTCGATGTCCCGGAGGCTGGCGTCGCCCGTGTCGGCCGGCGTCCACTCGGCGCCGTCCCAGTGGTGGATCATCCCGCCGCCGCCACAGATCCACACGTCGTCGAAGCCGTCCGAGTCGACGCCGTAGAAGTTCTCGTTGGCGTCGGCGAGGCCGACCTTGTCCCACGTCGAGCCGTCGTCGGTCTCGAAGACCGTCTTGTTGCCGTCGACGATGTGGCCCTCACGAGCCCCGAAGCAATCGACGGCGTTGACGTTCGAGCCGCTGCCCGGGGTGACCGAATCCCAGGAGCCTTCCTCGCCGTTCTCGAAGGAGTAGTACATCTTCCCGGAGTCGCCGCCGACGTAGACGTTCGCGTCGCCGGCTTCACCGGTGACGGCCACGTCGTTGAAGTTGTTGGTCACGTCCATCGGCGCCGAGCGGTCGTTGAGGACGCCCGACCGGATGTCGTACTCGCCGATGGCGCCGCTGGCGCCGACGAACCACAGGCGCTTGCCGTCGTCGGTCATGTCCGACCCGTAGAGGTCGTTACCGTTGCCGCTAGGGCCGCCGTCGAGTTCCTTGCGCCAGTCGCCGTCGCCGCCGGAGCGCTCGAGGACGACGCCGCTGCCGCCCACGGCGTAGGCGTCCGCCGACACCTGGTCGGCGGCCGCGCCGCGGACGCGTTCGACGTCGTGGAGGGTGCTGTCGGTCGGGGACTCGACGCTCGTCCACTCCTCGTCGGCCGCCGCGGCCGTGGCGGGCACGGCTGCAGCCGCGATGGCTGCGCCTGTCGCCTTCAGTACGCTGCGTCGGGTGGCAGTCGTTGGTGCGGACATTGCGTCCGCCACTCCGGACTGTTGTCACTTAATAGGGGTCAGAAGTTGATACAGTTTTAGCGCCTGAAAAGCCAAAATTCGACAGTTTCATGCACTCAGACGGTGGATTCTGCCGGTGACAGCCAGCGTTCGTTCAAAACAGTTAAACCGAGTTCGACTCCGGTCAAAGCCCGTTATACTGACGGCTATACCTACGTGAAGATATTCGACCCCAGGGGGTCGAAATTACTCACGGGCGTATAGCCGCCAGTATTAATCCGGGTAAACATTCAGGTGGATCCGTGGACGGTCGCGGTTCGCGAGACGGGCACGCCACTTCCAGACAACTGGGAATGGTGACACCCCTTTTTGTCGTGTCTCGGAGATTGTGTAGGCGTGAGTTCGGAATTTCGCACCCTTCTCGGGTCAGTACTGGACGAGTCCGGTACCGACGAGGCTCCGGCCGAGATCGGCGTCCTCTCGATGGCAGCCGATGGGGTTCCGTACGGTGTCCCGCCCTCGTTCGGCTACGACGGCGACGACCACCAGAACCACAACGTCTGGGCGCTCGACATCGAGGACCGGTCGGGCCGCGTCGCCGGCCAGGATTGACCGCTCCCGCCGTGTGCGAGCGACCGTCGCCAGGATAGTACGCTCACAGCAAACACCCGCCTATTCCGTGGAAGATTGCCCTGAACGTTCGATGCATTTTTATACTGTGTTCTTTTCACAGTGAGAAAATGACTGGGACTAGATACACCATCGCGCTGGCGCTGGCGTTCGTCCTGGTGACCGTTCTGGCTGGTGCCGGATTGGCCTACAGTCCGTCCCTGGACGTCGTCCACGAGTACGAGGACCACTCCACCCAGCTCGTCGATGTCGAGTACGCCCACAGTCTCGACATCGTGTTCTCCCTCGACGAAGGGGGCAGCCTCTACGCCTACCCGGTCCAGGAGGGGGCCCAACAGATACGAGAGTTCGAGGCCGGGCACGCGCTGACAGTCGCCGACGACGTCGTCTACATCGCGGCACGGGACACGCTCTGGGAGTACGATGTCGCGGCGGGCGAGGTGACCGAACTGACGACGCTGCCAGTCCATCCGCAGGCGATCGACTACGACGAGGCCCGCGACATGGTATGGGTCGGCGGCGACGGCACCGTCTACGGCTACGACGCCGCCGACGGCTCGGAGCGGATGACCTACACCGAGCACACCGAGGGCGTCGGCGCCCTCGCCGTCCACGGCGACTACGTCGCCACCGGGACCGCGACCTCGAACGAGGTCGTCGTCTACCACGTCGAGAACGAGGCGGTCGCGTTCGAACCCGAGTTGCCCGACGACGTCAGAGGGGTCGGCTCCGTCCACATCACGAACGGCGACGAACTCCTTGTCGGGGCCGACGCCGAAGACGACAGCTTCGTGGCGATGTTCGATATCGTCGCGGGGGAGTCGGTCGTCGAGTACCGGGAACACATCTTCTCGGTCCCGGGCGTGGCGTACGACGAGGACAACGACGTCATCATCTCGATGGGCCTGGACAACGCGGTTGTCTTCTACGACGTCGAGGCAGACGAGGTCGCGACGGTCTACGAGCACCCGGACACCATCTACGCGGGCGACCTCGATACGCGCAACGACCTCCTCTGGGTCGGGGACGGCGAGCAGCGCAGCGGCACGGTAACTGGCGTCGACGTCTTCTTCGAACCGACGCCGACGCCGACACCGGAACCGACGCCCGAACCCACGGCGACACCGGAACTGACGCCAGAGTCGACGCCCGAGCCACAGCCCGAGGATACGCCGACGCCTGGCGGGGACGGCCCCGGCTTCGGAGTCGGACTGGCCGTGCTGGCGATCATTAGTCTGGCGTTGCTCGCGGCCCGGAAGCGGTAGTCAGCCGCGGGTTTCTTCTCGCCCCGGTCCAGCGAGGCGTGTCCCCGGCACGGTCGCGCTCCCGCTACTGTTCTTCGTCCGGGTCGCGGGCGCTGGCGGCGAGCGTGGCCGCCTCCAGGAGGACGATTTCCTCGACGCCCCGGCGGGCCATCGCGGGGTCGCCGGGCAGGCAGAACACGGGCACACCGTCGACGATGACGTCGTCCGGTTCGACGCCGGTCCGCTCCGTCTCCGTCCGGTCGGTCGCGGACGTCTCCCGCTCTCTCTTTCCCGTCTGTTCTCCTGTCGCTGCCCCCTCATCCGTGTCGTCTGTAGACTCCGCTCGCTCGGTGGCGCCCCCATCATCGTCCTCGTCGTGGCTGCGTCTCCTGTCCCGGGACTGGAAATCGACCATGGCACGTCTTCGCTACGGGGACAAAAAAGGCCGATGGCACGTGTCCCATCCCCTGTCGGACCACCTCGGCGACCGGCAATCCAGGCGGCGAGTGATTTTTCCGTCCGAACCTCCAATAGTAGGGTGTATGGGGTTCGGGAGCTACGACGAAACCGAACAAGAAAATCAGGAGTACGACACCGATTTTGAAGACGAAGACGGTGTCACGGCGGAAGAAAACACCCACGACGGCGACGTCGAGTACGAGTTCACCGCCTCGAACGACGAGTTACTCGACCGGTTACAGGAGATCAAGGAGAACACGTAGTCGTGAAAG
>PXSU01000045.1 GCA_003022745.1 Halobacteriales archaeon SW_9_67_25 | reverse complement strand
TCGAGGTCGGGCTCGTTGTCCGTGAGGTCCATAATGTGCCGGATCGACTGAATGAACTCCGAAATGTCGTCGTTACTCGTGCGATGATGTCCAGGTACTCGACGGCTTCGGGATCGTCGTCCACACACTCGCACAACAGTCCGGCGTACCCGTCGATCTTCTGAGCGCTGTTCAGCACCTCGTGTCTGAGCCGGTTAAGATGCTCTATCTGTTTGCGTTCCCGCTCGTGGTCGAGCGCTCTGAGTTGCACCAGTCCGACGATAGTCCCGACGGACAGTCCCAGGCCCGCAGAGAGGAGCAACACGACCTCGAGATAGCCCAGGAGGTCTGATTCCGCGATCTCTGCTGCATCCCGGAAGACGATATAAAAGAGGAAATACGCTCCCGTGTATGCCACACACAGCACTGTCAGCACTGTCTCGGTCCGGTCTGATTTAGCTTCACCAGACCACCATTGCCGCGCTGCTCGGGGCGTTCGTCCCGGCGGTGTTCGAAGGGCTCGCGTTCGTCACCTTTCGACCGGACGTGATGCCCGAGGGTGCGATACTCAGTGTGCTCGGGAATACAGTCACTCACGGTCTACTGCTTGGGGCGGTCCCCCTTCTCGTGTTGTACCCCGCTCTCAATGAGCGCCTCGGGACGTTGCTGACGTGAGGACGATGCCAGCGCGTCGGCGGCCTTTGCATCCCGAGTTATACTGTCGGCTATACGCCCGTGAGTGATTTCGTCCCCCCGTGGGGCCGAATATCTTCACGCAGTTACAGCCGACAGTCTCAGCTCTCCTCGTCGTCCTCGTCGACGTCGTCAGACTACGTCTGACTGGCTCAGGAAGACGACTCCTCTTCGTCGTCTTCCTGAACGTCCTCGAAGTCGGCGTCGACGTACTCCTCGCCAGCGCCCGCCCCAGCCGCACCGGCACCCGGACCGGCACCCGCCCCAGCCGCGCCAGCACCCCGACCGGCACCAGCGCCGGGTCCGGCACCGGCACCGGCCGCGCCTGCCTGCTGGGCCTGCTCTTGGTAGACCTGTTTGCCGATCTCCTGGAGCTGTTCGGCCAGCCCCTCGGTGACCTCCTCGATCTCCTCCTTGCTCGCGTCCTCCTCTTCCAGGACCTCCTCGACGTCTTCGGTCGCGTCCTCGATGTCGGTCTGGAGGTCGTCGTCGACCTGCTCTTCGTTCTCCTCGAGGAGGGTGTTCGCGCGCTGGACCGTGCTCTCGGCCTGGTTGCGCGCCTCGATGCGCTCGCGGCGGCGCTCGTCCTCCTCGGCGTGTTTCTCGGCTTCCTCCTGCATCTGCTCGATCTGGTCGTCCGAGAGGCCGGCGCCCCCCTCGATGGTAATGTCCTCCTTGTTGCCCGAGCCCTTGTCCTCGGCCGAGACGTTGACGATGCCGTTCTCGTCCAGCGCGAACGTCACCTCGATCTGGGGGACGCCCGCCGGCGAGGGGGGGATGCCCGTCAGCATGAACTCGCCCAGCAGTTCGTTCTCGTTGGCGATCTCCCGTTCGCCCTGGAAGACGCGGATCTGGACCTGGGTCTGGTTGGCCTGGGCAGTCGTGAATATCTTCGACTCCTCGGTCGGGATGGTGGTGTTCTTCTCGATGAGGCGCTCGAAGAGGCCGCCCTTGACTTCGACGCCCAGCGAGAGGGGCGTCACGTCGACGAGCACGATGTCGTCGACGTCACCCGAGAGGACGCCACCCTGGATGGCCGCGCCGAGCGCGACGGCCTCGTCCGGGTTGACGTTCTTTTTCGGCTCCTGTCCGGTCAGGTCCTCGACTTTCTCCTGGACCTGTGGCATCCGCGTCGACCCGCCCACGAGAATGACCTCGTCGATGTCGGACTTGTCGTAGCCCGCGTCCTCGAGTGCCTGCTCTGTCGGGCCGACCGTCCGCTCAACCAGATCCTCGGTCAGGGACTCGAATTTCGCGCGGGTCAGCGACGCCTCCAGGTCCTTGGGGCCGTCCTCGTCGGAGGCGATGAACGGCAGCGTTATCTTCGTCTCCTTGCGGTTCGAGAGTTCCACTTTCGCCTCCTCGGCGGCCTCGGTCAGTCGCTGGAGGGCCTGCCGGTCCTCCCGGAGGTCGATGCCGTGTTCGTCGTAGAAATCCCGGGCGAGCCACTCGATGATGGCCCGGTCCCAGTCGTCACCCCCGAGGTCGTTGTCCCCGTTGGTGGCGACAACCTCGTAGACGCCCCCACCGAGATCGAGGATGGAGACGTCGAACGTTCCGCCGCCGAGGTCGAACACCAGCACCGTCTGGTCGGACTCGTCGTCGAGCCCGTAGGCCATGCTCGCGGCCGTCGGTTCGTTGATGATGCGCTCGACCTCGAAGCCGGCAATCTCGCCGGCGTCCTTGGTGGCCTGGCGCTGGCGGTCCGAGAAGTAGGCCGGAACCGTGATGACGGCCTTCTCGACCTCGTCGCCGAGGTACTCCTCGGCGTCGCGCTTGATCTTCTGGAGTATCATCGCCGAAACCTGCTCGGGGGTGTAGGACTCGCCGTCGAGTTCGACCGCGTAGTCGTCCTGGCCCATGTGACGCTTGATAGACTCGACGGTGTTCTCGGGGTTCTGGATGGCCTGGTTCTTGGCCGGCTTGCCCACGAGTTGCTCGCCGTCGTCGAAAGCGACCACGGAGGGAGTCGTGCGGTCGCCCTCGCCGTTGACGATGATTTCGGGGTCACCGCCCTCCATCACGGCGAACGCGCTGTTCGTCGTGCCGAGGTCGATACCGATGATCTTGTTGCTCGCCATTGTTATCGAAGACTATCCGATTGTATCGGTTAAAGGTTGCTAGACGACACGACCCGCGGGTCGAGGCCTTCGCTCCGCTTGCCAGTGGTTTTCTCACCACGAATCCTGGCTCACGAGTCCGCGCCCGCTTCGTTTTCCGCCGTCTCGTCCGCGCTGTCGCCAGCCCCGCTATCCCCGTGGTCGCCGGGCTCATCGCTCGTGACGACCTGTGCCGGCCGGATGACCTTGCCGGCCATCTCGTAGCCGGGCCGGTGGCGCTCCGCGACGGTTCCCTCGGGCTGGTCGGACTCGATGGTCGCCAGCGTCTCGTGGCGCTGGGGGTCGACCTCCTCGCCCGGTTCGGGTTCGAGGCGCTCGACGTTCTCGCGTTCGAGCTGTTCGTCGAACTGCCGGAGGGTGGTCTCGACGCCGTCCCGGATGTCGGCGTCCTCGTCCTGGTCGAGAGCGCGCGCGAGGTTGTCACGGACGTCGACGAGTCGCTCGACGAGGTCCTCGGTCGCGCGCTGTTTCTCTTCCGCGAGGCGCTCTTTCTGTCGCTTCTTGTAGTTCTGGAAATCCGCCTGCTTGCGCCTCAGGCGGGACTGGAGGTCCTCGAGTTCCTCGTCGCGGTCCTCGAGCTGGTCTTCGAGTGACTCGACGTGCTGGCCGAGCGCGGCGAACAGCCCGGCTATCTCCTCGGGGTCGGCCTGCTCGACCCGTTCGAGGATGTCCTCGTCGGGTGGGGCTTCACCATCCCCGGTTCCCGCAGCAGTCTCCCCGGGGAGCACCTCCGCGAGTGTGTCGGCCAGCGTCCCCTCCGCTGTCTCGGCGGCGTCCCGGTCGGCGTCCTCGACGTCTGGTTCGCTCATACGGGGAGGAAGCCGTCTCGCGGATAAAAGGGTTCAGAAACCCGCCGACAGTCTCAAGCCACGGGGCCGCCAGCCTCCGGTGTGGATTCGGAGTTCGCCTTCGAACTGCAGGTCTGTGCGTGGGCCGAGCGCTTCTGGCCGCCGGAGGGCCGGGACCGCCAGGTCATCGTGGCGAGACAACTGGGTACGCGCCACCGCCGGTGGGACACGCTCGTGCTCGAGTGCGACCCCGAGGGTCTTGCAGCGCGCGCGAACTTCGGTAGCAGACGCCTGGATTCGGACCTGTTGCACGTGGTTCGGCACGCCCCCGTCGGGTGGGCGTGGTACCGCGAGGCGCTCCCCGAGCCTGGCTACCCCTGGCGGTACGTCCGCGAGGCCCTCCACCGGGCTGCCGACCGGGGACTCGTCGAGACGCGCCGCGAGGGAAACCGCATCCACCTCCGCCGAC
>PXSU01000044.1 GCA_003022745.1 Halobacteriales archaeon SW_9_67_25 | reverse complement strand
AGCGAAGACGAATCGCTGGCCACCCTGGCGGACATCGACGAGGACGACGCCCACACCCGCTACGTCATGGTCGACTGGAAGATGGTCCAGACAGAGTCACTCAACCCCGTCCGCGGGAAGTTCTTCGCGCCACCGACCTTCGTTGACGGCGTCGACCGTTCGACGTACTTCACTCGCGTGCTCGCGACCGACCAGCTCCGCCAGGCCGGTCTGTTCCGCTCGACGCTCGCCATCCGGCACAAGCAGGCCTACTACAACTCCACGATGGTGCGGCTGTACCTGTATCACGGGAGTGCGAAGAACCCCGAACCCTACGTTGTCGACTGGCAGGGACGGGAGCAGGCAATCGGTAACGGCGAAACCTTCGTGCGCCCACCCCAGGACGGCCAGCCGGTCAAGCTCTTCGGGAACATGAGCGCCGCCCAGCAGTTCGCAGAGAACGACGAGAGCGCCGAAATCGGCGGCGTCGGCCCGCACCCGCCCGAGCGCGTGCCTGCGATGAAACACTACCGGCTCGTCTACATGGACGAGGTCTCCGCGCTCGACGGTGGTGGCGAAGTCGCCGCGTTCCGCCGGGACGTCCAGCAGAGTGGCCTCGGGCGGCAGCTTCAGGCACAACTCGGAGAGGACGCTGGGGGACAGCAGTTACAGCAAGAGGCACTCCAGCGGCTCTACCCGAACAGCCCGGCCTGGACGAAGACCTTCGAGCGCGTTGACGGGGCGACAATCGAGGGGACCGGCCCGGAGAACAGTTCGCTGCAACTCCGCGTGCAACTGGAACCCGAAAACGGCGTGCCGTTCGTCTACTCCCAGCGCGTCGAAACCGACGCGAACGGCGAGTTCTCGACCACCGTCCCGTACTCGACGACGGGCTACGAGGCGGTCGGCCCCGAGAGTGGCTACGGGAACACCAACGTCGAGGCGACCGGCCCGTACGTCATCACCTCGGGCGTCCGGCTGAACACGAGCGGGGCGTTGCTTCGCTACACAGGCACTGTCAACGTGACCGAGCGACAGGTCGTCGGTGCCGACGACAGCCCCGCAACTGTCGAACTGGAATCGACAGTCCTCGGCAACGCCGGTTCACCTGGCGAGGGCGGGAACAACGGCGGCGAGGGTGAAGTCGGCGGCCCCGGGAGTGACGGAACGAGCGACGGTGGCTCCGGGGACGCACAGTCGCTACGTACGCCGGAGTCGGGCGGCGTCGAGCCCGCCGAGTCGTGACCCGTGGCGGGTGATTCGCCCACGGAAGAGACTCCGGCCGAGGAGCCAGCAGTCACAGCCGAGACCGGCCTGGCGGACGGGACAGTCACCTCCGAGGGGGCCGTCACGGGCCCGCGCGAACTGGCCGTCGTCTACCTGAAGGGAGTAGCGATGGGGGCGGCCGACACCGTTCCGGGCGTCTCCGGGGGGACGATTGCCCTCATCGTCGGCATCTACGAGCGGCTCATCCGGGCGCTGACGGCGCTGGATCCGGCAATACTCGCCCAGGTCCCCCGGCTGCACCGCCAAGAGTCGCGTGCGGCGCTGTGGGAGGACCTCCACCGGATGGACGCGTTCTTTCTCCTCGCGCTGGGTCTGGGCGTGGTGACCTCGGTCGTCTCCGTCTCGCGCGTGGTCTACCGGGCCTCGCAGGTCTTCGAGCCCCAGACGTTCGCGTTTTTTTTCGGACTCATCGGCGCCTCCGCGGTCGTCCTCTCGGACCAGCTCTCCGTCCGAACCCCGGGCCGGGCGGGCGCAGCAGTCCTGGGATTCGGGGTCGCGTTCCTGCTCGCGGGCGTCTCCAGTAGCGGGGCAGTCGGCCACGCGCTGCCCGTGGTGTTCGTCTCCGGGGCAGTCGCCATCACCGCGATGGTGCTCCCGGGAGTCTCGGGCGCGTTCATCCTACTCCTGTTGGGCCAGTACACGTTCCTCACCGGGACGCTCACGCGATTCGTCGACGGCCTGCTGGCCGCTGCGACGGGCGGGCCGAACGAGGGGCTGGCGGCCGGCGCGGCCGTCGTCGGGGCGTTCGTCGCCGGCGCACTCGTCGGCGTGTTGACCGTCGCTCACCTCATCCGCCGGGCGCTCGACCGGTACCGCGCGGCGACGCTGACCTTTCTCGTGAGCCTGATGGTCGGGTCACTGCGCCTGCCCGTCGAGCGGGTCCTCGGGAGCGTCGGCGTCTGGTCGGCCACGAGTGCGGCGTCAGTGGTCGGTGCCGCCGCGGTCGGTGCTGGAGCCGTCTTGCTGCTCGACCGGTACACCGACGACCTCGAATACGCCCGGTAGCAGCCCATGACGGGTCACAGCCACTGTGGGGCCGGCGGCCCGGTTCACTCCCGGACGCTCTCGGTGCGCCACTGCCCGAAGGCGTCGAGTTCGTCGGCCTCGTCGAAGCGCTCGATGCAGGGCACGTCGTAGGGGTGTATCTCGCGGATGCGCTCGACGAGGGCGGGATACCGGTCGTCGGTCGTCTTCGCCAGCAGGATGACCTCGTCGTCGGTCTGGACCTCGCCGTCCCACCAGAAACGGGACTCACAGTCGACGCTGTTGACACAGGCCGCGAGGCGCTCCTCGACGAGTGTGGCCGCGATCTCGGGAGCTGCCTCGGGTGGTGCCGTGACGAAGGCTGTCGGCATCGTCGTTACTCCTCGAAGGGGTTGTAGGTGCCGTTGATGTCCCACTCGTGGACGCAGTGAGGGTTGCCGAGCTGGCCCTCGCCGTCCTCGGCGGCGACCCACGTCTCCCTGTCCGCGTCCCAGACGCCCCTGCGGCCACAGCGCTCGCAGACGCGTTCCGTGGGGGGTACGAGCGTTGCCATTGGCCGGAGTTCGAGGCGGTGGGTCTTGAAGTTCCCGCCCTGGTCGTGGCTCCGCCGCTCCTGTGAACTGCCAGAATGCTCCCGGCTGCTCTCTCGGAATCGTCGTGTGTAACTCCGCCATCACCGCGGAGAACAGGTCAGCGCGAGAGTCGCCCTTTCCCTGAAGGGGGAGTGTTCCGACGTTCTGTCGGAATCGAGGACCGAACAGGGCAGGCCTGAAGCGCGATGAACCTCCGCTGGTCTTATGATGTTGGGTTCCATTCCAACACATAAGGGATGGCCCAAGAGCCGGTCTTCCAGTACACACACGTCGAAGCTGGTCTCGTCGAGAACGTCGTACTCCAGCCGACTGAGTCGACCGAGACCTACCCTTCGGGCTGGAAGTACACGCTCCATCTGGGCACCCTCGAAGACCTCACACTCGTCCGGTTCGATAACGCCCACGAAGAGACGAAGGGGCACGAACACCACACCGCCGCTGGCGACGTCGACGACGTCACATTCCCCGGGATGGAGGAACTACTCGTCGAATTCTGGGCGAGCGCAGACGAGTACTGGGAGGCTGTCGGAGGCGATCCGCCGCGGCCGTACTGACCATACACTACCCGCCACCACGACACTCCAAATATGACCACGCTCCACATCACCGTTGGCGACCGAGAACAGCTCCGTGAGGATGCACTCCAGTTCGTCCAAGCCGCCGAAACGGACACGCTCGACGACCAGGATGGGATGGCGACACTCCAGTTCGGAACCTACGACGGTCTCGTCGGCAGCCTCACGCCGCTCCGTCTGGAACTCATTCAGGCGATCGCCGAACACGCACCCGAAAGTATGCGGGAGGCTGCACGTCTCGCCGACCGTGATGTGTCCGACGTCCATTCGGACCTGAAGCACTTGGAAACGCTGGGTGTTCTTGAACTGAATGAAGGCGGCCCCGGCGGGGCTATGCAACCCATCGTCCCATTCGATCGGATCGAGATGCACATCGACTACCCGCTTATCAACGATATCGATGGGGATGAAGCATCGGTGAGCGCGTAGCCCCAGCACGCAGAGCAATGACCGGAGAGAAAATCCGGGTCGAATTCGATGCTCCGAACTCTGAGAGACGTCCAGTCCGCGGGAGCTTTATCGCTGGGTCGTGCCCTTGATTGTCGTCGACAACCAACTACAATCATGAAACACTCCATCGAGGACCACGCCGACAGGTTCGACGAGTGGGCCGGCGAGTACGACGACGAACAGAGCGCGGAGTACCGGG
>PXSU01000043.1 GCA_003022745.1 Halobacteriales archaeon SW_9_67_25 | reverse complement strand
CCGTGCTGGAACGCGCCATCGAACGGGGGGAACGCGAGGGTGGCAGCGTGGAATTCAAGGAGCGCCTCACCGAGGAGGTACACCTCTCGGAGGGGCGCCTGGAGAGTCTCGCGGCACAGTTGCGCCACCGCGTCCTCTCGGGCGACGGCGAGGCCACCTACGTGGTGGGCGTCACTGACGACGGCGGCGTCGCCGGCATCGAACCGGCGGCCTTCTCGGAGTCGATGGACGTCCTCTCGTTGCTCGCCGAGGAGGCCGGCACACACATCGAGGACGTCCAGACCTGGGGCGTCCCCGGCGACGACGGCCAGCGAGCAGACGGTGACGGGGACGGAAACGGGCTGGTCGGCGTCGCCACTATCCGTGAGGGAGCAGTCATGGACGACGACGGTCACATCGTCGTGGGGACCGCCGGCCACGTCGACCACGGCAAGTCGACGCTCGTGGGTTCGCTGGTGACCGGACAGGCCGACGACGGCCAGGGTGGAACGCGGTCGTTCCTGGACGTCCAGCCCCACGAGATCGAGCGCGGTCTCTCGGCGGACCTCTCCTATGGCGTCTACGGCTTCGACGACGAGGGCCCGGTCCGGATGGACAACCCCCACCGCAAGGACGACCGCGCACGGGTCGTCGCGGAGGCCGACCGCCTCGTCTCGTTCGTGGACACGGTGGGCCACGAGCCCTGGCTCCGCACGACGATCCGCGGCCTGGTGGGCCAGAAACTCGACTACGGCCTGCTGACGGTCGCCGCCGACGACGGCCCCACCCAGACCACCCGCGAGCACCTGGGCATCCTGCTTGCGACCGACCTCCCGACGATCGTCGCCATCACGAAGGTCGACCTCGTCTCCGGGGAGCGCGTCCGCGAGGTCGAACGCGAGGTCGAACGCCTGTTGCGCGAGGTCGAGAAGACGCCACTCCGGGTCGACCGGTACGGCGTCGACGCCGCGATCGAGGAAATATCCGAGACCGTGGTGCCGGTGGTCACGACCAGCGCCGTCACCACCGAGGGGCTGGACACCCTCGACGAACTGTTCGAACGGCTCCCGAAGACCGGTGACGCCGTCGCCGAGGAGGGGTTCCGGGTGACGGGCGTCGGTGCGGTCACGTCCGGGACGGTCCAGTCGGGACGGGTCGAGGCCGGCGACGAACTCCTCCTGGGGCCGATGCCCGACGGTCGCTTCCAGAAGGTCGAGGTCCGCTCCATCGAGATGCACTACCACCGCGTCGACGAGGCCCGGGCGGGCCGTATCGTCGGTATCGCACTGAAAGGCGTCCAGGAGGAGGCCATCGAGCGCGGGATGGTCCTGCTCCCCCGCGAGGCCGACCCCGATCCTGTCCGGGAGTTCGAGGCCGAGGTGATGGTGCTCAACCACCCCACCCACATCGGGTCCGGCTACGAGCCCGTCGTCCACCTAGAGACAATAAGCGAGGCCGCAGCCTTCTACCCCGAGGACGGGCAGTTGCTCCCCGGGGACACCGGCGAGGCTCGCGTCCGGTTCAAGTTCCGCCCGTACCTCGTCGAGGAGGGCCAACGGTTCGTCTTCCGGGAGGGGCGCTCGAAGGGCGTCGGGACCGTCACGGACGTGGCGCCGGCTGAATAACCCTCAGGACTCGGGGACGGTGGGCAAGGCATTTTTACCGGCGGTCCGTTCGTCGTCTCGATGAGCATGGGGTCGGCTCCGCCCGAGCAGGTCCAGATTCTCGACGAGGACGGCAAGGTCCGGGAGGACGCGACCGTTCCCGACCTCGACGACGAGACGCTGGTGGCGATGTACGAGGGGATGCGCTTTGCCCGCCACCTGGACGAGCGTGCCACCTCGCTCCACCGGCAGGGCCGGATGGGAACGTATCCACCACTGGCCGGCCAGGAGGCCGCCCAGGTCGCCTCGACCCACGCCTTCGCCGAGGACGACTGGCTGCTCTACCAGTACCGGGAACACGGCGCCCCCATCGTCCGTGGTCTCTCCCACGAGTACCTCCTGTACTGGATGGGCCACGAGGAGGGCAACGAGTGGCTCGCCGACCGGTACGTCTTCCCCATCAACATCTCCATCGCCTCCCACCTCCCGCACGCGACGGGGATGGCCTGGGCGGCGAAACTCGAAGGCGATGACTGCGTGGTCGGGTGTCACTTCGGGGACGGCGCTTCCTCGGAGGGGGATTTCCACGAGGCGCTGAACTTCGCCGGCGTCTTCGACGTGCCCGCCGTGTTCTTCTGCAACAACAACCAGTGGGCGATCTCGATGCCGACGGAACGCCAGACGGCGAGCGCCACGTTCGCCCAGAAGGCCCGCGCCTACGGCTTCCGCGGGGTTCGCGTCGACGGCATGGACCCGCTGGCGGTCTACCAGGTCACCCGCGAGGCCGTCGAGCGCGCCCGGACCGGCGAGGCCGACGACGAAAATTCTGCGGGCCGCGCCACGCGGCCGACGCTGATAGAGCCGGTGATGTACCGGCTGGGGGCCCACACGACGGTCGACGACCCATCGGTGTATCGGGACGAGGACGAACTCGAACGGTGGAAGGGGAAGGACCCCATCCCGCGCATGGAGACGTTCCTCGGGAACCGGGACCTGCTCGACGACGACCGCATCGACGAGATCGAGGATGACATCGAGTCAGCTGTCGGCAGGCTTATCGACCGCGCCGAGGAGTTCGAGTCCGACCCCGAGATGATGTTCGCACACGCCTACGCCGACCAGACGCCCCGCGTCGCCGAGGGCGAGGCCGAACTCGCCGCGTTGCGCGAGCGCCACGGCGACGACCGCCTGACACGGGAGGAATGACCCCCGAAGTGTACGACCACGTCCGTGCCGGCCCGGACGGTCCCGTGCCGGAGGGAGTCTACCGCGTGGTCGGCACCGGTGGCGACGGCGTGACTCTCCTGCAGGTGGCCGACGAGCGAGGCCGTCGGGTCCACTCGGGACCGGTCGAACGGGTCGAGAGGGAGACGCTGGCGGCCCTCGATCCGGCAGAGAATCCCGACGACGGGGTGTCGCTGTCGGCGGTGCTCGATCCCGTCGCGGCGTACGTGACCGCACTCCGCCACTGGCTCGGACTCTAGCGGGCTACCTGGCGGTCGCGCCCGTCGTCTTCGACCGATAGCGCCCGTATCGCCGGTAGAGCAGGCCCAGGACGGCGCCGAACCCGAAGAGGAAGACGACGAGGTTAACGGACTGACCGACCACAGGAATCTGTGAGAGGACGCCCACACCGACGACGCCGACGAACAGGCTGGCCCAGCGGCTCTCGACGTCGGTGTAGGACAGCGCCCACGCGCCTGCTGCGTACTCGGCGAGTGCCGCGGACGTGAACACCAGCAGGCCGAACAGCATCAACCCCAGCAGCGCCAGCGGCGCGCCGACGATGGTGACGGCGACGATAGCGAGCGCCACCGGGATGGCGACGAGCGCGCCCAGGCCGACACCGCCAGACCGGAGCGTATGCTCGCGGACCTCCGTCACGACCGACTCGGCGAACTCGGGGGCTGTCACGAGCAGGGCAGCCCCGACGACCAGCGTCGCGACGATACCGTAGACGCCGAACAGCAACCCGAGAGGCCCCTCCACGACGTCGCCGAACCCGCTGTCGACCGAGAGATTGTCGACCGGCGAGGTCTGGCCGCCGACGGTCGCCCCGTCGGCCCGGTCGAACTCGGCGTCGCTGCTGTACTCGACGCTCCCGCCGACCGAGGCCGTCTCGGCGAGTTCGAGACGCTGGACGGCGGCCTTGACGTTGCCGTCGACGGTGCCCGCGATCGTGAGGTCCCCGGCGGCCACCGAGACGTCACCGCCGACGGTGCCCTGGGGTGTGATGGAGACGGACCCCGACGCACCTTCGAGGTCGCGTTCGACGGTCCCGCGGACCACGACGCTCCCGGCCGAGGCCTGGAGGTCGCCGGTCACGACGCCCGACTCCTCGACGATGACCGTCCCGGCGTAGCCGCGCAGGTCGCCGTCGACGGTGCCACGGACCACCACTGTCCCGCCGGCGGCCCGGAGGTCGCCGGTGGTTTCACCCTCCCCGACGACGACGCTCCCGCCTGCCTGTGTCGACTGTGCCGCGGCGACACCCACGGCCCCCATCAGGAGTGCCACGACCAGTACCAGTCTCGTCACCGCTCTGGCTCTCTCGTGCATAGTCGAGACGTCGCGCACCACCTCAAAAAAGACACCCATCGTGTCTCAGTGAGCGCAACAGGCTCCACGGGAGGTGCGGAGAGGCGGCGTTGCGCGGTCACAGTTCGATCCGTTCGACGATGCGATCCTCGTCCTCGCGGACGTTGATGGCGACGATGCGGAGCAACTCCTCGAGTCCGGAGTCCCGGACCTTCGCTTTCAGGAGGTTGTCGACCTGGTAGACGCCGGCGGCGTTGCGCATCTCGATCTCGATCAGCACCGGCACCTCCTCGCCCTCGGCGAGCGTGACGCGCTCGATGGCCTGGCTGGAGACGGTGTCGATGCCCCGGCCACCCTCGACGTAGGGGATGCGCGAGCGCCCACGCTCCATGTCGAGCGCGTCGGCGACCCGGACGATGCCCGCCTCGAGCGTGAGCGGGTCCTCGTCCGAGTGGTGACAGAGGATCGCGTGCAGAATTTCCCCTTTCATCCGCACTGCCTCGGCCGTGTCGTACCACTCGGGGAGCAGTCGGTCGAGGATGTCTGCGGCCAGCGGGATGGAGTAGTAGGTGTGGTCCTCGCGGTGGACGACGTGACCGATGTCGTGGAGGGTGGCGGCGAGCGCGACGATGACCGCCTCGTCGGCCTCGGCGAGGCCGTGATCGCTGGCACCATTGAACTCGACGCCGCCGCGCTTGAGCAGTCCGTACAGGCACAGCGCCCTGTTGCGGACGATCTCGACGTGTTTCGCGCCGTGGTCGTTGTACCCCTTCCGCGTGACGGGATTGACGTTCTGTGCCTCCAGGTATGTTCCTATCTCCTCGTCGTTGCTGACGAGGTCAAGCACCTCGTTGACCCGCTCGTCCGGGAACGCGTGCTCGTCGTCGGGGTCGTAAATCCGGTGGGATTCTGACCGGTCGCCCGGGCTCGGTGACGTGTCACTCATTCCGACTGCTCTTTCTCGTCGGGCCTCAAAAACCCCGCGGGGGTCGGACCGGGCTACGCCGGGTCGTTCCGGTCGGCGGCCGTCTCGACAGCCGCCACGACCTCGTCGTAGTCGGGTTCGCG
>PXSU01000042.1 GCA_003022745.1 Halobacteriales archaeon SW_9_67_25 | reverse complement strand
CGCCGACCCGGGACTTCTCGTCTTTCTCGCGTGAGTCGAAGGCCCGCCACTCGGGGCCGCGGTCGACGGAGTCCTCCTCGACGACGAGCCCGCACTCCTCGCAGACCGTCTCGCCGTGCTCGTCGTCGGTGACGAGTCGGCCACTGCACTCGGGACACGCGTGTGCCACCGACTCCGTCTCTTCTTGCTCAGTCTGTGCCTGCTCCGCAGTACGCGTTCGGGTGTTTGAATCGCTCATTGTGAAATGAATGCCGGGCAGGGTTGCGCCTGGGAAATCCCGGGGAGGTCGTTCGGTGTACAGTATATCGTCCGAAAATTACTTAAAACTTTCGCAATCGTACGCACGACTGGGGGCTGAGGCCGTCGACGACGTGTTTTTCATCATCGTTCAGTCGGGATTCAAGTGTGTGTTGTCGTCTCAGGGGGAGACAGTGTGGGGCGATCCCGTATCAATCCTGGGGGTCGGCCTCGACCTCGCGGCTCCGTTCGACGGCGGTCGTCAGGGAGACGTTCAGCCAGGCCATCGAGGCCAGTCCCCCGGCGACTGTGACGGCGTTCTTGATGGCGTGGTCGACGATGGCCGCCGACAGTGCAGTGACCGCGCCGACGGGCGTCAGCGCCACCACCAGTAGCGTGAACGCCCCCTCGTAGAGGCCGATTCCCCCCGGCGAGAGCGGAAGCACCTTCGCGAGGTTGCCCACGCTGACGGCGAAAAATCCTACGGCGAGGAGCGCCGGGACCGCCAGCTGGACGTCGAAGGCCAGCAGGACGACGATGGCTGTCACGACGTCGAGCGACCAGATGAGGAGACTCGCTAGCCCGACGCGCCCGAACGTCGTCCCGTCGCGGGCGACCGTCTGTACGTCGCCGGCGAACTGCTCGAGTTTGCCGGCCACGTAGTCGGCGTAGGCGTCGGAGCTGAGCCGGCCGACTGCGCCCCTCGCGTAGTTGCGGTCCGAGCGCGCGCTCGCGACGATAACGGCCACCGCGAGGACGGCCGCGAGTCCGACGCCGGCAGCGACAGTGATCGCCGTCTGCCCGCTCGCGGCCTCCGGGCCGCCAACCCCGCCGCCCAGCAGCGCGGTCTGGAGCTCTCCGACCGAGCCGCTGACCACGAGCCCGAGCAACACCGCCCCGGCCAGCAGCGTGATGGTCAGCAGGTCGAACACCCGTTCGATAGCCAGCGACGCGAACCCCGAGGTGTAGGGAATCCGCCGGCGGGCCTTCACCACGTAGGCCCGGACTGCGTCGCCGGCCCGTGCCGGGAACACGAGGTTTCCGGTCTGGCTGATGAACACGGCGCCGGTCAGGAAGTCCCAGCCCTCCCGGTATCCGATGGCCGCGAGGATGTCCCGGTACCGCAGCCCCCGCAACGGCCAGGACAGCAGATAGACGAGCCCGGCCGCCGCGACCAGTGCCGGATCGGCCCCCGACATCCTGGCCAGTACCTCGCCGGGGTCGAGATACAGCGTCATCAACAGCACCGCCAGGGCGACCAGCCCCGTCCCGGCAGCGAGACTGACCCGCCGGGTGATGCGCGGACTGACCGAGAGCTGCCACCACGTCCGGACGATCTGGCTACCCATTCCCAGTACATCCCGGACGATGTCGACTTTCGAGTCGCCCTTGGGCGTCCACTCGACGGGGAACTCACGGACGCGATAGCCCGCCCGCTGGGCCCGCACCAGGACCTCCGTGTCCCAGAACCAGTGCTCGTCCTCGACGTCTTCGAGAACGTCGAACAGCGCCGCGCGGTCGAAGGCCTTGAACCCACACTGGTGGTCCTGGAGGTCCGACCGCAAAAAGAGCCTGACGAGCCTGTTGTACCCGAGGCTCGGGACGCCCCGTTTCATCGGGCGGTCAGCCTCACTGTCGGGGAGCCACCGCGACCCCGTCGCAACGTCGTACTCCCCCGACCGGACGCTCTCGACTAGTTCTTCGAGATGGCACATGTCCGTCGCGAGGTCGGTATCGAAATACACCAGCGTCCCCCCCTCCGCCGCCCGGAACGCTCGTTCGAGCGCGGCGCCCCGACCCAGGCGCGTTTCTGAATGGCGGTGTCTCACCGCGTCGTGTTCGGCCGCGAGTTCGTCGGCTATCTCGGGTGTCCGGTCGTCACAGCCGTCCTCGGCGACGACGACCTCGAAGCTCCCCGCCGGGAGAAACTCGGAGAGCGTCTCCAGCGTGACCGCAACGGTGTCGGCCAGCGTGTCCTCCTCGTTGTAGGCGGGGAGCACCACGCTGACCTCGACGCCGCGGCTCATTGTCGGTGGATGGGCCAGCCCCGAGTAAGTACCTTCTGGAACGCTCACTCCCTCCGGTCGCTCGCGTTCCAGCCCGTGGTCTGGTCAATCTATCACACGCCCGAAAAGGGGCGAGGCTCGAACGCACCCGGCCAGTCCTGGATCGGTGGATGTCAGTCCGCGCCACCGGAGGAGCGCACCGTCGCGAACGCCCCGAGCTGGGCCACCTCGGGGACCCGGTCGTGTGGGCGGTCGACGAGGATGTTGCCCGCGCGCTGTCTCCCGAGTCCCGGGATGGCCGCGAGTTCGGCCATCGACGCGCTGTTGACGTCAAGCGGGTAGGGCACGCCAGTCACGGATCGGTAGCCGTGGTCGGTGACCGCCACGTCGACCGTCGTTCCGAGTTCGCGCTCGCCCGGTATCCCCACGAGCAGCGGATACGTCCCCAGCTGGCGGCCGAACGTCTTCCCGTCCTGGTGGTATTCGAGGTGGACGTCCTCCAGCACCGTCCCCGGCGGAGCCACCCGCTGGAGCATCGGGTTGTCTATCTCCTCGCGCACCTCGCGCTTGTAGCGTTTGAACTGCTTCTTGTGGTCGTGTGCGATTTCGGCACCCGTATCGGACATCTCGGTCCCTGCGAAAGCCATCACCTGGCGGATGTTGATCCGCCGGAGCAGCAGACCGGCGTCGTACACCCGCTGGAGGAACCGCTTGTTGTGTTCGAAGGTCTCGGCGCGTTCGCCCTGCAGGCCGTGGACGAGGTTGATCCCCGGCAGGAGCTTTGGTAGCTGCTCCGCTCCGCCGGACCCGCCTGGACGCCATCCCGCTTCTTCGTTGACGATTTTCACGGCGCGAAAGCACTCCTCGGCGGTCACGTTGAGGTTGTTCGCCTTCTGGACAGCGGGGTCGGCCGACTCCAGGCCGAACGCTGCAGTGTCTCCGGGGGTGTTGTGCTTGGCGATGATCCGGATGCCCTCGCGGGACTGCTCGGGCCACCTGACGATGGTGATGGGGTTCATGTTGTCGAGGTGTAACGTCCCGAGGTCCGGGACCGCCTCCCTGACACCACTGTACAGCGCGCGGAGCGCGTCGGGGTTGGGTGCCTCGCCGTCGCCACCGTACGCGAGGATGTCGGCCTGGCGGCCCAGCCGGAAGTGACGGACGCCATGTTCGGCCAGGGCGGACACCTCGCCGACGACTGCCTCCGGCGACCGGAAGGACGGATCGGCGCCGTACAGCGGTTCCGTACAGAACGAACACCGGTAGGGACACCCGCGCGAGGTCTCCATCTCGCAGATGAGATAGTCGGGGTGGTTGGGGTGTTCCTCGACGACGAACGCCCCCTTCCGGGCCCACTGACCCACCTCGTCGTTGTCGCGCATCCGGTCGCCAAAGCCCTCCAACCCGCCGTGGACGAGGTCGTAGGCCGCCGCCTCGATGTCGCCCTTCGCGACGAAGTCGTAATCGAGGTCGTCCCGCTCGGTCTCGACGGCGCCCGCGTTCTCCTCCCCGACGCCGAAGCGGACCGGGCCGCCCATCAGTGTCGTCCCCTCCGCGGTCCAGGCCAGCCGGCGCACCTCCTCCGGTTCGGCCGGCGTGCCACCGACGTACTTCCCGGGGACGGTCATCCCGCCAACATAGATCATGAGGTCGGCCCCCTCGACGTCCCGCCAGCGGCCCCGTTCCTCGCGGAGCGCGTCGATGGTGTGATACTGGATCGACGCGCGCGGTACCCCGGCGTCCACGAGCGCGCCGGCGACGTACCGGGGGTACGTCGAGATGTATGGGGGTATGCCTGCCACCAAGGAGATACGGTGTACGAGTGGGTCCTGCGAACTCGACATGTTCGAGAACCACTACACCTACGACATCGCGGACGACCACCCGCTTTCGGACCTCTCGTGTCCGCTCTGTGGCGGCACCGATTGCCTGGAGGAGATCGAGGTATGATGCGCGAGCTCGGCGAGACCATCGGGAACACCGTCGTGGAGTCGGTCGGCCGTGCGGTCGGGCGCACGCAGGAACAGCGCCCGCTCCCGGCCGACATCCTCGAAAGCGAGGACGCCTACCTCGTGGTCTTCGACGCGCCCGGCGTCGAGGGGCCGGACGTACAGGTCCGCTTCGAGGACGGCGTCGTCGTGCGCCTCGACCGCTTCCGTGAGTTCTACGAGGGCTACGAGATGCGGTTCCCCGGCCGGGGGCTCTCGCTGGAGGGCAGCGTCAGGCTCCCCGACGGCGCGGCCGTCGATCCGTCCGGTGCCTCGGCGACGCTCACGCAGAACGGTGCCCTCCAGGTCTGTCTGCCCAAGGCCGGGCCGGCCGGCAATGCCGACCAGGCGTCCCCGGAAGCGGGCGAGGAGGGGCACAGCGAGGACGAAGCCTCCGCGGAGGGCGGTGACGCTGGCGGGACAAACGGCGAGGACGAGTAATAACGGTCAGTCCAGAAACGGCCCCAGTCCGCGGGCCGGGTAGGCGACGACGTGGTCCACCCCGGCCCCGTGGAGACGGTCCACCTGCCCGGAAATCGCCTCGACGTTCCCGGCGAGTGCGTACTGCTCCAGTCCGTCCAGAAGCGCCTCGCGGGCGCTGCCAGTAGTACTGCTGTCGGTCGGCGTCCCGGGCGGGAGTCGCTGGCGAACGTCAGGCCGCCGCCCCGCGTAGGGGCCCAGCGCGTCGAGGATCGCGTCCTCGTCGTCGGTCAGCACGAGCGGGGCGTACACCGCCACGTCGCCGTCGAAGCCGGCCGAGCGGAGCGCGTCTATCTCCGCCTCCGTGGTGCCCGAGAGGAGGTCGTACTGTGTGCCGCCGACGGCGAGGGCGACCCGCTCGACGCTCTCGGTCCCGACCCACGGGTCCTCGGCCAGGCCGGCGACGGCCCGGAGGCGGGGTGCGATGGCGCGGCGACACTCCCGTGCGTCGAGGTACGCGGGATTCCCGGCGACGGCGACCAGGCCGACCGGGTCCGGGACGGACCGCAACAGCCCGTCCTCGCCGTGTGGGTCGAACCCGTCGGCCCGGACGGGGACGGTCAGCCGCACGTCCCGCCCGGCGGCGAGGTCGGCGAGGGTGCCCGGCTCCGGGACGTGCTCGCGGCCCTCGTAGTCGATCGTCAGCGTCTCCACCGACAGCCTCCTCGCCCGCCGGACGTCGACCTCGGTGGGCTTGAGCGCGACGGCGTCGACACCCACGTCGGCGAGCGTCGCCCCGGTCAGTGCAGTCATCACACCCAGGTGGGCACAGGACGGAAAAAATCCTGTCGTTTGCCCGCAGGGCGGTAACTATACTGGATAGTCGGCGTCTGCGTCGACGACGCGGTCGGGTTCCGGCGGGGCTTCCCAGTCTGTCACCAGTTCCAGGAACTGCACGAGGATGCGTGCGGTCGCCCCCCAGACGGTGTAGCCGTCGACGTGGAAGTAGTGCAGGCGGATCTCCCCGTAGTAGGGATGGTCGCGGCGTTCGCTGTCGTAGTTCGTCGGATCCGTCAGCCCGGGAAGTGGGAGGACAGCGACCTCGGCCACTTCCTCGTCGCAGGGTTCGTAGCTCCTGTCGGGAACGCGGGCGACGAAGGGGCGGACCGAGTACCGGGTGACGGTCCGGATGTCGTCCAGGCGACCCACGCAGTCGACCGTCTCGGGCGGGAGACCGACCTCCTCGTTGGCCTCCCGGAGGGCAGTTTCGCACAGGTCGGCGTCGGACGGTTCGCGGCCGCCGCCGGGGAAACTCATCTGTCCGGGGTGGTCGGGAAGGTGGTCGGCCCGCTTCGTGAACAGGAGGCGTTCGTCCGGGCCGTCGAGCACCGGCACGACGACGGCTGCCTCCCGTTCCTGATCGGAGACAGTCCCCGCTTCGTGGCCCTCCAACCCCGACAGATCCATAGGTGAATGGAGGGGGCCCAGGCTCTTAGGTTATCGGTCTCGTGCAAGTTCGGCGTCCATCCGCTCCCGTGTCGCCGACAGATCGAGACCGCCCCACGTCTCCAGTTCGTAACTGATGTCGAGCAGTTCGCGGACGCGTTCGTGGTCCGTCTTCTCGATGGCCGTGACCGCGTCTTGCCGGAACCGTTCGGCGGCCGCTGTCGCGGCGCCCTCTATGTCAGGGTCCCGTTCCGGCACATCGAGGATGTGTGGCAGGTCGGTCGCCCCGTCGGGGAGTTCCGGGAACGCGACCGGCCCCGCGAGGAGGACCTCGCCGTCGGTCGGGGCCACGACGCCCGCGTCGGCCGGACTGACGGCCACGAGGTGGTACGACCGGACTGCTGCCTCGACCGTCCCGGTGAACCGGTCCGGGTCGTACTCTTCGCCGCGTTTGAACGCCAGTTCCGCCAGTCCCCGGCGTAACTCCGTTCGGGAGAGTGCCCCGAACAGGTCCACCACGCCCGCGAGTTCGTCCGGCGTCGGTTCCATGTGACAACGCCGTGACCCGCGGCCTTCAGCGTTCGGTCGCAACCGCGACCGCCTCTCGGGACAACCGCTGTATCTCTCCCGGGTCTATCGGGGCGTCGCGCCACGCGGGTAGCCGGCGGTCTTCGCCCGGCGGGTCAATGGCACCGGCGTAGGTCTCGACCTGCTCGCGTTCGGCGATCGAGTCGTAGGACAGTCCGTTGAACGCAGCGTCCGCCGCGTACTGCTGGACCATCTCCAGCCCGCGCTGGCGGTACCGCTCGGGGAGGCTCCTGAAGTCCGGCTCGATTCCCGCGTCGGCCAGCGCGCGAAAGAGGGCCCCACCCACGCCCCTGGACATGTCGCCCAGCCCCTCGGGACCGCTCACCGACCGGTGGTCGTGCTCGTGGACGCCGAGGTCTACCTGTGCGCTCCCGTCGAAGCCGGCCGTGGCGTACGCTTCGCCCAGCGTGCCGATTTCGAGTCCCCAGCCACGCTGGACCCGGAGCCGCCGGATCAGTTGCCCCGTGGCCGCGAACTCTCCCGCAAGTGGATACCGGAACGCGCCGAGGTACCCGAGGAGCGGGTCGTCGTGGCTGTCGGCCAGCACGTCGATCAGCGGAGCGAGGAAGAGTCTGACCAGACGGCCGTACAGGCGGTCGTTCTC
>PXSU01000041.1 GCA_003022745.1 Halobacteriales archaeon SW_9_67_25 | reverse complement strand
CCGGACCTGCAGATCGAGGAAGTGGGCTTTCACCCGGAGTACGGGCGTGAAAACTGGACGGTCGACAGCGACCGTCTGGAGTTCAGCGACGAAATCGAACCCGGCGAGGAAGTGACCACGATGTACGCCGTCGAGTCACTGGCCGCCGACCAGCTCGATTCGCTGCTCGAGAACCTGTCGATAGCGACGATCGACGTCGATTCCGAGAAAGCCGAGCCCGTCTCCCGATCTGAGAGTCAGCCGGACAGCCAGGCCGGGACCGTGCCGGCCGAGGACGTGACCGCGGAGATCCTGCAATCGAAGGATGACCCCGACCAGGAGACCGACGACCGGAACGGGGCCTCCGAAAGTGGCGCCGCCGAGGACAGTGACGAGCGCGACGCCGAGCCCGACGTGGACGAGACCGAACACGAGGACCAGGAAACCGGGCACGGAACGGAGAGTGAACACGTAGACGAGGAAGAAGCCGGTGAGGACGCGGAGGCGGAGGACGTGGCCGGGGAGGAGGACGAGGAGGATTCCGAGGACGAAGAAACTGAAGACGAAGCCGATGAAGTGGAGGCCGTACCCGGGGCAGAGACCGTGACCGAAGAAGGTACGGGAAAGGAAGAAGCGGCAGTCGGGGAGGGATCCGGGGAAGGCGGGCAGAAGGTAACGACACCGGCGCAAGCGGAGTTGTCGGACCTGTCGACGGGCGCACTCTTCCAGGAACTACAGAGACGGATAAGCGACTTTGAGGCAAGCGTGGCGGAGATCGAGGAGTTTGACGCCCAACACGGCCGGCCGGTGGTGGCGTTCGCGGAACTCACGGAGGAACTGGAGACGCTGGAAGAGCGCGTCGAGGCTACCGAGAACGACGTCGACTCTCTCGCGGCGGACCAGGAGGAACTGGAGTCGGAGGTGACGACGCTCCAGGAGTGGCGCGACCGGGTCAAGAGCACGCTGAGTGCGCTGGGTAGCCAGTGAGGGATGGCGTGACCGTAACCATGGACGCGCTCGATATCGACGTGCGGGTGACTGCCGAAAGGACACACGACCGGGTCACGTTCCGGCTGGCGAACGAACATCCGGACACGGTGGCCGTCCGACTCGAACAACCGGTGCCGCCGGGAGTCGACCAGTCCCAGGTCGCCATCGACGCCGAGTACGAGACGGAACCATGGTCGGACTCAGGGGACCCACTCGAGTTCATCCGCAAGATAGACCCGGGAGAGACAGTCGAGACGGGCTACGCCGTCGGCGGCGCCGAGACGTCGACAGTCGAGGGGATGATCCGGGAGGCGTCTGTCGACGTCCGGGACCTCGATGGCGTCCAGCTGGGGTTTCTGGAGGGGCGCGAACTACGCGTCGACGGCGGGGGGCTGGGCTCCGGGGAGAACTCCGCGGAGTCGGGCACGACGGACCTGCCGGCGTCGGTCTCCGACTACGTGCTACAGGACGTCGGCGAGGTCGATTCCGCGGAGTTCGACTGGACGCCCGTCGAGGAGGACTCCTCCGGCGGGCTGCTCCGGCGGCTCATTCCGTTCCTGTAAAGAGCACGCCGGGGTTCATGATCCCCGCCGGGTCGAACGCGTCCTTGACGGCGCGGAGTGACTGGCGGAAGTCGGCAGTCTCGCGCTCGTAGTGTTCCTGGTGGACGCGGCCGACGGCGTGGTGGTGGGTGATGGTCGCGCCGTGGTCCTCGATGATGTCCGAGGCCGTCTCCTTGATCGACCGCCACTGTTCGAGTTCGCGGCCGCGTTCGGCCGGTGCGACGAACGTGTAGTAGGGTGCCGGACCGTCGGGATAGACGTGCGTGAACCGACACGAGAGGTGCCCCATGCCACAGGCCTCCTCCATCGCGTCGGTCAGCCCCGCGTAGATGTCCGCGTGGAACTCCTCGAACCCCGACCACGGAATCGCGGTCTCGAAGGTGTCGAAGATGACGCCCAGGCGGACGAAGGCGTCCCAGAGGTACGGCGCCTCGATGAAGGCGGTCCGCCAGCGGTCCTCCGGCGTGGTCTCCTCGCGCTCGCGGTCGCCGTGGACGGGACCGCGCGGGCACTCGCCGCCGTACTCCTCGCAGATGTCCAGTGCCTCGGCGAGGTTCTCCCGTGTCGACCCCGACTCGCGCAGCGACTCGAACCCCAGAAAGAGGAGGTGGTCCTCACCCTCCGCAACCTCGAAGATGGCCGCCTCGTTGGCATCGAGGAGGCGACAGTTCGCGGGCGAGAGACGCGCCTGGGCAATCTCCCGCGTGGCCGCGACCGCCGCGTCGTAGTCGGCGAAGTGGACGGTCGCCCGCGAGCGGCCCGCCGGCCGGGGCTGGACGTCCATCCAGGCCTCGGTGATGACGCCCAGGGCCCCCTCCGAGCCGAGGATGAAGTGATTGTTCTTCGGGCCGGCCGCAGTCCGGGGGACCGCCCGCGTCTCGACGGTGCCCGCGGGCGTGACCATCCGCGCGCTCTCGACGAAGTCGTCGATATGCGTGTAGTCTGTCGCGAAGTGCCCGCCGGCGTGGGTCGCGATCCACCCGCCCAGCGTCGAGAACTCGTAGGACTGCGGGTAGTGGCGCAACTGGAAGCCGTAGTCGGCGAGGCCGTCCTGTATCTGTGGCCCCAGCGCGCCTGCCTGGATGCGCGCCCGCCGCGACTCCTCGTCGACGGCGACGATGTCGTCCATTCCCCGCGTGTCCAGCGAGACGACGCCGGCGTACTCGCCCCCGACGGCGCCGCCCTCAATGCCGCCGACGACGCTGGTCCCGCCGCCGTAGGGGACGACTGCGACGTGTTCGTCGGTGGCCCACGCGAGCAGGTCCGCGATCTCCTCCTCGGACTCGGGTTCGGCGACCAGGTCGGGTGCCGGCTCGAAGTCCCCTCGCAGGCCGCGGACCTTGTCGCGGTAGGCGTCGCCGTAAGTGTGGTGGACGCGGCTCCGGCGCTCGGTCGTGCAGAAATCGAACCCCGGCCCGTCGAGACCGGGGTCGGGCGCGTCGACGTCGGCCAGGTCCGGCGGGTCCACGAGGTCGAGTTCCGGAAACCCGAACTCGGTTTCCAGCCGCTCCCGCAGGGCGTCGATGCGGTCCGGGTCGGGGTGTTCCTCGACGTACCCCCAGCCCCAGTAACTCCGGGTTCGGTTCTCGCTCACAGGCGCTCACCTCTGTGTCTCGTGTTCGTAATCACACTACGACATACAGGAGGGACAGTATAACCCCTTTGTCTGTCGGTTGACAGGCGTCTGCCCGGGAGTTCGCGGCCCCCGAGAGTCGGCCAAGCGGCCGGCAGGACAGGACCTAGCCGTCCAGATACCCCAGAACTCCGCGAACGTTCATCGCCATCTTCGCGCGGGCGGTCGACTCGCCCCAGACGGCGACGCTGTCGGGGCGGACCTCCCCGCCCGTCCGCTCGACGAAGTGCTCGACGAGTGCCTCGTCCTCGAAGCGCCCACGGGCACGCTCCACATCGGCGACCCACTCCTCGAGCGCGTCGGTGTACGCGTCGAGCAGGTCGCCGGTCTCCCAGGCGCCGAAGTGGCCAAGATACAGCGCCGACGGGTCGAGGTCGGCGAGCAGGTCGGCGTCGGCGAGACACTGCTCGAAGTCGAACGTCGGCGGCGGCGTCTCGGGGTACGGCGCGTTTAGGCCGGCGGCGCAGGAACCGGCGGCGTCGGCGGTGAAGACGCCGTCCGAGACGGGGTCGTAGAGGGCCACCTGGTGGGGGGCGTGGCCCGGGACGTGGTGGACCGAGAGCGCCCGGTCGCCCAGGTCTATCCCGTCGCCGCCGGACAGTTCGACGACGCGGTCCTCGGGGACCGGCCGGGGTTCGGCGTAGTACTCGATCAGGTCGCCGACGGCTGCCTTCGTTCCTGCCCAGAGCCGCCCGGGATCGACCAGGTGCGGGGCGCCGACGGCGTGGACGTAGACGTCGGCGTTCGGGCACTCGGCAGCGAGGTAGCCGGCGCCGCCCGCGTGGTCGAGGTGGACCGGTGTCGGTACCGATGCCCGTATCGACGATGGCGGGCCGGTCGGTGTCGAGGATGTAGACCGTACCGTACTCGGCGGTGCCGTACACGCCCGTGTCGAGGTAGTAGATGTCCGTGCTGTCGCCTACCGTCCCCTCCTGGAGGTCGCCCACTGCCATGTCGGAGTCGCCGTCGCGCCCGGGCAAAAGCGTTCGCCTCCCGGAGTCGAACCGATTCCCCGGCCGGTTCTCGCTATCGCTCCCACACCTCGGCAGCACCGGCGCCGTCGTGGACAATCCGGTTGATCGCCTCGACCGTGCGCGCAGGGTCCTCGGACTTCCAGATACCCCGGCCGATCATCAGGCCACGAGCGCCGGCGTCGATAGCGCCTTCGACAGCCTCGAGCAGGCTGAAGGTCGTGCCCGTCCGTGGACCGCCGAGGATCATTACTGGGACGGGTGTGTTCTCGACTATTTCGCCGAACGATTCGGGGTCGCCGGTATACGGTGCCTTGAGGATGTCAGCCCCGTACTCCCAGCCCATGCGGAGGGCGTCGGCGACGTATCCGGGGTCGGACTCGACCTCGTCGGGGACGCGCCCGCCCCACATCACGGGTTCGACCACGAGCGGTAGTCGCAGTGTCGTCGCGGCCAAACACGAGCACCGTCTTGACGCCGGCAGGGTCGAGCGCGCGCAAGAACTCCGTGTCGAAGGCCGGCGTCCAGATGTCCGTGCCGTCGTCCCGGCCCGGGCAGACCGACCACGCAACGACGTCGGCCGTGAGCACCACGTCCACGCCCGCCTGTTCGAGCATGTCCGCGTGGTGACGGGCGAAGTGTGGCCCGACGAGCACCGCGTCGGGGTCGCCCGCGAGGACCGACTCGAGGGTCGCCGCCGGGTCCTCGAACCGTTCGGGCGCGCCAAGCGTCAGCCCGTGGTCGAGCGCGACGACGACCGCGTTTCCGGACCGGGTGTCCAGCAGCGTGTGTCCTGTCATCGATTTCAGGTTCGCAGAGCCGGGCCGGCGACAAAACGGTGCCGATGGGCAAAGTTTAGTGCGGCGTCGGGACAGCCCTCGGAGTATGGACGAGAGAGCTACCGGGACCGAGACCCGCGAGGCCGTTGATGCTTGTCGGCAGGCTCTCCCTGCCGAGTTCGACGGCGGGGACCTGGCCTTTGGCTTCGACGGCATCGTCGACAACGTCAGGGTCATGGTGGAGACCCGGCACAGTCCGTCGGCCTTCGACCGCCTGGAGACGCTGGCCGCGCTCAGGGACCGCGTCAACGAGTCGCTGGCCGCCGAGAGTTCCCTCACCGTCGAGTGGGAACAAGAGGGCACCCGGACCGGCGGGCACGCCTGTCACCTCGCGCGGACGTTCGACGAACTCGGGGCGGCCACGACCATGGTCGGCACCTACGGGCAGCCGCCGACGGAGCCGTTCAGCACGGAGTTCGCCGACTCGACGCTGGTCTCGGTCGGCGAGCCGGGGTACTGTGACGCCGTCGAGTTCGACGACGGCAAGCTCCTGCTGGTCGAGAGCGGCGATGCGGCCGGGCTGGACTGGCCGACGCTGTGTGACCGCCTTGACCCGGACGAACTGGCTACCTACCTCGACGGCACCGACGTCTTCGGCGTCGGCTACTGGGCGGTGACGTCGGCGCTCCCCTCGCTGGTGGCCTCGGTCGTCGCCGAGACCTGGGAACGCCAGGCCTCGCCCCCTGACATCCTGTTCTTCGATCCCGGGGATATCCGCTCGCTGCCCGCGAAGACGCTCCGTGAGGGGGCTACCCGTCTCGCGGAGGCCAACGAAACTGTCCCGGTGACGGTCAGCGCCAACCGCTTCGAGACGGAGGCGCTGGCGAGTACCCTGGCGGACGAGGAGGGCGACTGCCTCGCTGACGCCGCCGAAACAGCGTTGGACGCGCTCGGCGTCGACCGCTTCGTCTGTCACTCGGCCTCCCGGTCGGTGACTGTCTCGGAA
Source organism: Halobacteriales archaeon SW_9_67_25 (assembly GCA_003022745.1). GTDB lineage: Archaea > Halobacteriota > Halobacteria > Halobacteriales > Haloarculaceae > SW-9-67-25. The sequence continues at coordinate 380 of PXSU01000041.1, read as the reverse complement.
ACCGGGACCGCGATTGTCGAAGTGCCCCGGACAGACTCCCCGGCGATGACCACCAGTGCCGGCGACCACTTCAACGCGGGCTACCTCGTGGGCGACCTCGCCGGACTTTCAGACGCGGCCTGTACCGTGCTCGGCAACGCGTCCGCGGGCAGGTTCGTCCGGACGGGATCGACGCCAACCTACGGGGGAATCCGCGAGTTCGTCGACGTCTCCCTCGACCGGTTTTGACGGGCCTCGTACCGACAGCCCTGGTCGACGTGGAGCCACGGGACGGCCGACCAGGGAGCGAGAGCGACACGGTTTTGCCACGGCACCGAGAACCCGGTGACATGTTATCGAGGCAGTTCGTCCGGGACAATCCCGAGGCGGTCCGGGAGGCA
>PXSU01000040.1 GCA_003022745.1 Halobacteriales archaeon SW_9_67_25 | reverse complement strand
TCCGCTACGTTCCGGCGATGCCGGAACGCTCTCGACTGTGACCGAGACGTCGATGTCGCCGACATCCGCCTTGATGCGGGCCGCAAGCGCCATGCCGATACTGTCGACGCTCGCGAGCTGGTCCTGGCTGGCGCCACGGATCTGGTCGACCGTCTCGTAGCCGGCCTCCCGCAGCGCCTCGGCCTTGGACTCGCCGACGCCGCTGATGTCGGTCAGCTCCTCGGGACCCTCGTCCTCGTCTTCGTCCGCCTCCGTTTCTGTTTCAGCGACGTCCTCCTCGTCTGTGTCTGGTTCGGGGGCGTCCTCGCTCTCTTCGACCTCGGCGTCGGCGTCGTCTGAGACCTCGACGTCCCCGACCTCTGCCTTGACGCGGGCCGCCAGCGCAGTCCCGACGCCATCGACGGCCGCGAGGTCGTCCTGGCTCGCTTCCCGGAGGTCCTCGACCGTCTCGTAGCCAGCCTCGCGGAGCGACCCGGCGGTGTCCTCGCCGACGCCGCCGATGTCCGTCAGGCCGTCGACAGCCTGGTGCTCGGTCTCTTCCTCGATGTCTTCGGGTTCGTCGTCGGCCATCAGGCCCCACCCCGGTTCGGTTTGCTGGTGATGTAGACGCCGTCCTGGAAGACGCGGACGTCCTTGTCCTGGACGCGGGTCAACTGCTCGATGTCGGCGGCCGTCTGGCCGACGTCCTCGATGTTCGGCCCGCGCAGCGTTACCAGTTCCTCCTGTACTTCGACCTCGGTGTCGCCGTGGATCTCGGTCCGCCTCGGGGCGCGCTCGCCCAGGAAGTTCTCGATGAGAACCTCCTCGCCCTCGACGGTGACCTGCATCGGGAAGTGGGAGTAGAAGACTTCCATCTCGTACTCCCAGCCCTCGGTCACGCCGTGGAACATGTTCCTGACGTGGCTCTCGAAGGCCCCGATCGTCGACATCGTCTTCGCGTCCTCGGCGTCGCTCCCGATGACGACTGTGTCGACGGTTTCACCGTCTCCGCTACGTTCCGGCGATGCCGGAACGCTCTCGACTGTGACCGAGACGTCCGGGTACCACAGCCGGCGCGTCACCGAGCCGTTCGGTCCCTCGACGGTGAGTTCGAGATGGTCGACTTCTGCACTCACCTCGTCCGGTAGCTGGAGTTCTGTTCGTGCCATCAGTATACGTATGCGATGACCTGGCCGCCGACGCCCTCCTGCCGGGCCTCGTAGTGGCTCATGATGCCATGCGAGGTGGTGACGACGAGCGTCCCGTAGTCGCGGGCGGGGAGGAACCGCTTCTCCCACTTCTCGAACTCGTCTGCACCGGCTGAGTAGCGTGGCTTGACCGGGCCACATTCGTTGATTGCGCCTTTCAGTTCGACCTCGAACTCGCCGGCTTTGCCGTCGTCGACGTACTGGAAGCCGTCGATGTACCCGCGGTCGTAGAAGACCTCGAGGACGCTGCCGATCTCGTCCGAGGCGGGCGATACCCGCTGTCTCAGGTGGCCGACGCTCTCGCCGTTGTTCACGGTCGAGAGTGCGTTGGCGAGTGGGTCTGTGCTCGTCATGAGTACTTCTTGAACCCCATGCCCCGGGAGACTTCGCGGAAGCACTGCCGGCACAGCCAGATGTCGTACTTGCCGACCAGTCCCTGCTCGCGCCCGCAACGCTGGCACTCCTGGAGCTGTTCTGTCCGCTTCGCTGCCTGCTCGCCCGTGGGGTCGGGCTCGCTGTCTTCGTGTTCACTCTCGCTCATTCGTCGACCTCCACGTCGAACGTCTCCTCGACGAACGCCACCGCGTCGGCGACGTCCAGACGGTGATTCGACGGGATGGCCCGTGAGGCCTTGTCGCGCTTTGCCACCCGGTAGCCCGGGCGCACGAGGTTGACCGTCACGTCCAGCCCGTAGATGCCGATGGTCGGGTCGTACTCCTGGCTCGGGAAGTCCGTGTGTTCGGGAACGCCGAAGCTGAAGTTGCCGGTCTCGTCGAACTGCCCGGCCGAGAGGTCGACCAGTGCAAGCGACGTCTCCAGGAACGCGACCGCGTCCTCGCCACGAAGGGTCACCTTCGCGCCGATGGGGTCGCCCTCCCGGATATCGAATGCCGGCTCTGTCTCCGTCGCCGTCGTCCGCACGGGCTGTTGGCCCGTGATCTCCGTCAGTATCTCCTCGGCGTTGCCGAGTTCGACACCTCCCTGGCCGACGCCCATGTGGACGACGACCTTCTCGACGCGCGGCTCGCGCATCTCGTGGAACTCGCCGCTTTCGGTCTCGGAACTCACTGCTGGTCACCTCCCTCGCCTTCGTCTTCGGTTTCACCGTCGTCGCTGGCCTCGGTGGCGTCCTCCTCGTCGCTAGCCTTGGCGTCGTCTTCTCCGTCGGCGACTTCGCCCTCTTCGGCGTCGGCGGCCGGAGCGTCGCGGTCAGACGGCTCCGAGGAGCCGTCTATGAAGTTCTCGTCGATGACGACGACGTACTCAGCGATGGTCTCGAAGCCGTCCCCGGAGACGTCGGGGATGTCGTCCTGCGTGGCGATGACGTTGTTCTCGGCGCTGCCCGGCGTGACCTGGATCTCGTCGATCCGGCCGATCTCGCCGGCGTGCGAGCCGGCAACGGCCGTGACGAGCACGCCCTCCTCGTACTCGAAGTGCGCGACGATGTCGTCGCTCTCGTTCGCCACCACGAGCGAGTCGCCGGGGGTGTAGGCCTCGTCGTCGACGAGCAGCGTCTGCCCGTCGTGCAACGCGAGTTGGATGTCGCCGCCGGGGACGTTCCGTTTCTCGACGATCTTGCCGAGTTTGCTCCCGGCCGCCTCGCGGTCGATGGGCGTCAGTGCGAGCCGACCGCCCTCGCCGGGGAACACGCGGTAGTACTCCTCGCGTTCGTCGAAGGCGAGGATGTCGAACATACCGACCGGCCGCTCCTCGTCGGAGATCGGCGTGCCGTTGATGATGACGTTGTCCTGGTTCAGCGCGTACCGTGCTTCCTTCCGGGAGTCGGCGTACCCGAGCACGTCCCGCAGGACGACCAGCAGGGGAACCCCCGCCTCGCCGTGCGGGCCGGCGTCTGCCTTGACGGTGAACGTCTCGGTCTTGCGTTCGACCGGCCACCGCCTGGGTGCCGACAGCCGCTTCTGGTGTCGTGTCATGCGCTATTCTCCTCCGATTCCAGCCGGGCCTGTCGCCTCTCGTCAGAGAGGTCCAGATCCGTCACCCGGAGGTTGCTCGCGTCCAGGGGACGGAGCACCTCCTCGCCGTCCGCGGTCTCGAGGGTGACGTTCTCCACCTCGACAGTGGCGTCCTTCAGATCGACACCCACGACTGACTCCTCCTCGCCGGCGAAGTCGCCGCGCATCACCTCGACTGTGTCGCCCTCGTTGACCTGGACCGAGCGCTGGCCGTACTGCTCCCGGAGGTCCTCCGCGAGCGTGGCACGGACCTCCGAGTGGCGCTCGTGCAACGACGCCTCGGCCGTCTGTTTTCGCTGTTTGCGTGGTTGCTTGCTCATACTATCATGGTTGCTGCCGACGCGATACTTCCGAACCGCTCGGCGACCTCGCGGGCGATTGGGCCCCGGAGTTCCGTCCCCCGGGGATCCTCGTTCTCGTCGACAATGACGGCAGCGTTGTCCTCGAATTTGACGCGGGTTCCGTCCGGCCGGTGGATGGGTTTGCGCTGGCGGACGACCACCGCGTTCAACCCCTGCCGGCGCATCTCCGGGGTGCCCTTGGTGACCGAGACGGTCACCTTGTCGCCCAGACCTGCCTGGGGGTGGCGGTTGATCGTCCCGGAGTAGCCCTCGACGCTTATGATCTTCAACTCGCGTGCGCCCGTGTTGTCGGCACACGTCACCAGCGAGCCCTTCTCCAGGCCGGGCGTCACGTCCGCGTTCAGTGCCTCCATCAGTCCTCACCTCCGTGGCTCGCGACGACCACGTGGCTCTTCGTCTTCGAGAGCGGCCGCGTCTCTGCGATTGTGACCTCGTCGCCAACCTCTAGGTCCATGCACAGGGGTGCGTGGGCCGGAATCCGGCTGCGCCGCTTCATGAAGCGGTCGTACTTCTCCACCTTCACGTCGTACTCTCGCTCGACGACGACGGTCTTGTCCATCTCCGTGGAGGCGACGTCGCCGACGATGGTCTGTCCGCGCACGGACAGCGACCCG
>PXSU01000039.1 GCA_003022745.1 Halobacteriales archaeon SW_9_67_25 | reverse complement strand
CATCGCCAGAGAGATTAGCGGCGTCAATCGTTGTGTTCACGTCGCCTTCGACCGGAATCGAGGCAGAATCGTTCACTGCGACGACTGTGTTGTTCCCGGCCGTGACGTTGACCATCCTGATTTCCACGTCACCGTCGCTGATGACCCCCGTCGCGTTGTGGGACGTACCGATAGTGAGATTGAAGTCGGGGTGGTAAGTGAAGTCCTCTGGTGCTTTGATGAACTGATCGGAGGGCCCGCCGACTCCGCCAGCAGCGGTTTCGGTCAACTGAGTGATAAGCGCGGGATAATCGCCAGTCCGTGTCTCCCAGATGGTCTCGAAGTTGAGCCCGGACATGTTGGTCGGAGCGTCATCGCCGGTCATCTCGGAGGTCGTAAGCCCGGTTGCACCGTTGAGGGTCCCCGTTTGGCCAGTCGTCTGGTTGTCCCAGTACGAGTTGCTTATATTGTCGTAGTCGTCTTGCCCGACGAGACCGCCCACATTTGAGTTCCCGGAAACGTTTCCAACAGCGAATGTCTTGTTGATGCTGTCTTTACCCGGATCTGTCTCGTTGTTCTTGTTCCATCCGACCAAGCCACCGATTTTATCGTCACCATCCACAGAGCTACTTGACCAGCTGTTCCGTACAACGCTTTTCACCTGCTTGCCGACGAGACCGCCGATAATACTCGAGTCAGACGGGCCACTAACTGGTCCAGAAGCGTACGATGTGTTGATCGAAGTACTTAACTGGGAGACGTAACCCCGATCGCGGCCCACTAGGCCACCGACTTCGGCTGTTCCATTTACCCGACCTGTCGCAAAACTCGCCCGGATGGAGCCTTTTATGTTTTTCCCGACCAGCCCGCCGATTACACTCGGATCTGAGGCTGTTGGGTCACCCGTCACATTACCGCTTGCCGAGGATTCTGTAATGGTTGCTATTCCAGATGCGCCGTTGTCTCCAGCGAGACCGCCAACCCTGTGCGTCCCCGTCACCGGTCCCTGCGCCGAGACGTTCGAGATCGCGCCTCTGTTTGACCCGACAGCACCGCCGACACTCTCGTTCGCTCTCACGGTACTGTTTGCGGTAGAGTCACGTATCGGACCTATAAAATTCACACCTGCAATCCCACCGAAATTCACGCCGCTCCCGTTAGCCACCGTCACGTTCGCTGACGTCTCCTCAATAATTCCAGAGTTGTACCCGACGACACCGCCGACACCGTGGGATAAATTGGTGAAATCGGTCTTTGACGTCGACCCGTCTACTTGACCGGTCACCGAGACATCATCGATGGTACTGGTACTGTCTTGGTATCCAGCAATCGCCCCGACACGGGCCGAACCATTGATATCTACACCAGTGAGTGTGATATCTCGAACTTCGCCGTCGACAACTCCCAAGAGACTGGCGTTTTCTCTGCTGCTTCGATTGATGACCAGCCCAGTTATTTTGTGTCCCTCGCCGTCGAGTTTGCCCGTGAATGGGTTACTGCTGTTACCGACCGGATCGAATCCACTCCCGCCATTCCACTGGGAGGTGTTCGAGGCGTCGATATCGTCTTTGAGTTCGTAGACCGCACTGAGATTGTCCTCCATCGCCTGCAACTCCGAGGCGTTGGTGATATTGTAGGGACTCGTCTCCGTTCCATCGCCCTCCAGATCACTCTCGTCGACGTCGGGATGTGATGCCAGTGCCGACCCACTGACTGCCACTATCCCGCCAAAAATCACGAGGAGAACGATAGCAGAAGTGCAAAACGCCAGGAACGTCCGTTTGCGTTCGTTCATTCGTGCCTCCCGGGTGAACCAATCGGACTACGTTCGGTTACGTCCGTCGCCCTCTCGGTCCCAATGGCACCGACACCCGCGAAAATAGTCACCGCCACGAACACCGCAAGAGAGAGAACTGCCAGTTGCCGAAGGGCGGATCTGGTCGGGGACGCGGACGGCTCAGAGTGATCGTTCAGTCGTCCCATCCTGTTCCCTCCGTCCGTGTCTCCCGCCGTGTCTGACTCCTGTTCTGTCCGTCTCGGCTCCAGATAACCCGCTTGCTCACAGTGGTAGTCAGACGCTCCCACGCGTGCCCGGACATTGTTGTAGTCCATTGACCACACACTGTGAAATAACTACTGTTTACTGTCACATCGATAATAACACTGGTTGTCAATGGGACTCGACATCCTGAAGCAGGCCGGCACTCGCTGTCGTTCTTCGGCCGCTAGTGGTGGATAGCGCCGCTTCAATCCCCGGTGGCCGAGACCGCCGCAGCGCAGTTGTTCGGCCCGAGTTCGAGTTCGAACGCCTCGTCCCCATCAGCTTTCTCCCGGCCGAGATTGACGGCGACGATGCGGTCGGCGTTTGCGGGCTGGGGCGGGTCGGTGGCGGTTACCCGCGAGACGAACGCCGCGCTCGACTCCCCGAAGACGTCCAGCCGGTCGCGAACCTCTCCCAGGGTCGCGGTGTAGGTGCCGTCTGCAGCCGGAGCGGTCGCGGGCTCGTAGTGGCCCGGCGCGAGCACCGTCGCGTCGTCGAAGCCCGCGAGGCGGTCGGTCAGCGTCGCGTGTAGCTCGCGGGCCAGCGCCGCGGGGTCGGCGCCGTCCTGGAGGTCCGGCCGGGCGACGCCGTCGAGGAACAGCGAGTCCCCCGACAGCAGGACGTCACCGACGACGAACCCGAACATGCCCGTGGTGTGGCCCGGCAACGCGACGGGCGCCACTTCTGTCTCGCCCACCGTCACGGACTCGCCGTCTGCGAGTGTCTCGACGTCGAAGGTCACGCCGCGCTCGACGGTCGGTTCGGGGAGGTACCGCGGGACATCGACCGCCTCGGAGAGGTCGCGCAGGCCGCTGACGTGGTCGGCGTGGACGTGCGTATCGAGGACCGCCACGATGTCCAGCCCCCGCTTTTCGGCGTCGGCGCGGTAGCGGTCCGTGAAGGCCCGCAGGGGGTCGACGACGGCTGCCTCGCCGGCCGAGGCGACCAGGTAGCCCAGACAGCCACTCGAGGGACGGCGATACTGGACGACGGTGGGCTCCTCGCGGACGGTGCGGGCCTCGTAAACGCGGGCCCACCCGCGCATCCCATCGGCGAGGTTCCGGGCCTCGATACCCGCCTCCGAGAGCAGGCCGGCGACGTAGGCGCTGGCCTCGCCGCGGCCACAGACCGCGATGACGGGACCCTCGCCCGCGATGTCGGCGGCGCGGTCCGCGACGCTGTCCGTGGCGTCGGCCTGGAGCCACTGCATGTAGGGGATCAGCGTACTCGTCACCGGGGGACCGTCAATGTGCCAGGTCTCGAACTCGTCGCGGTTGCGCACGTCGAGCAAGCGCACGGGCTCGCCCCTGGCGAGTGTCGCGGCCAGCTCCGCCGGCGCGACCGACTCGACCGGCACGTCCGGGTCCGGGTACTCGTCCATGCGACCGTCTACGCCGTCGTGGCGAATAAAGCCGCTGTACCGCTCCCGTGAGGACAGACACGCCGGGAGCATTAACACAGGCCCGTCCGAACGGGCGGGCATGGACGGACAGGCGTTCATCGAGGAGGTCCACGAGCGAAAGCGGACGGAACTCGACCGGCTGGGATCGGACAAGGCGCTGCTGGCTGCCACGGGCGCCGACCTCTCGACGGGGGCGGTTCTGGAGACGGTCGCGCTTTCGCTGGAAGGGTTGCAGGCGACGCTGGCGGAGTGGGCCGAGGGGGCGAGTGCCGACCCCGCCAGGGACGCCTTCGCCGACGCTGCGGCGTCGCTCGCGGAGGACGGCAAGCGCGTGGGGAGGGAGCTCGACGCCGAGCCGGCCGGCGCCCCGCCGGCACCGCTCCCGACCGTCCGGCGCTTCGAGCGACCGGTCGGGCGGGTCGCGGCCGCGTTCGTCGGCCACGGGCTGGTCTTCGACGGAACGCTCTTGCAGGCGGTGAGTTTCTTCGTCAACGAGGCCGAGCGGGGCCGCGCGGACCTGATGCGGGACCTCCGCGAAGCGACCGGGGACCGCGTCGAGGACGGCGCCGCGACACTCGGGACGCTGTGTGCCGAGGAGGGTGACTGGGACGACGCGAGACACGCCGCCGACGCGGTCGTGGACGCCGCCTACGACGAGTACACCGGGACGCTGTCGGGGATGGGCATCGACCCCAAGCCAGTCTGCTGACCGCCCGCTGGCGGTGTGATGGATGCCCCTCC
>PXSU01000038.1:9900-12508 GCA_003022745.1 Halobacteriales archaeon SW_9_67_25 | reverse complement strand
TGAGAGCGAGAGAGATGTTCGTATGACAGGGGACACCGCGGCGTCGAACGTCGTGCTGGTGACGATTGATTCGTTGCGGGCCGACGCGATCAGTCACACCGCCGGGGACCGCCGGACGCCCGAGATCGGCCGCCTGGCCGAGTCGGGCACCGTCTTCGAGAACGCCTTCGCACACGGCAACTGGACGCCCTTCTCGTTTCCGAGCATCCTGGCCTCGCGGTCGGTGTTTACCGACTCCGGGGACATCGGCCTGCCCGAGACGCCGGTGCTGGCGGAGGTACTCCGGGATGCAGGCTTCGGAACGGGCGGGTTCAACGCCAGCAACGGCTTTCTCACCACACACTGGGGATACGAACGGGGGTTCGAGGACTTCGAGTCCTTTATTCGCAGCGGGGACCCCAGCCGGTACGAGCGATACCTGGCGGCCCACCCGACGGTCCACGCATGGCTCCAGGTGCTGACCTCGCCGTTCCGGAGAATCGCCAGCCGGATCCGCCACCGCAAGGGGTCGCGGCCGTTTACCGATACCTCGCGGCTGCTCGACGTCGAAGGGGAAGCCGTCGACTTCATCGAGCGTGCGACAGCTGACGACAGCGAGGCAGGTGACAGGGAGAGCGAGGGCACGGAGGGAGCTACCGACGACGGCTTCTTCCTGTGGGTCCACTACATGGACGCTCACACGCCCTACGTCCCGGCGCCCCAGCATCTGCGTGAGGTTGCCGACGGCCAGTTCGAAACCCACCGGCTCGTCCGCGCACACATCCGGACGGGGCTGGGCATGAGCGTCGGCGAGAAGACCCTCGACGACCTCCAGGCGCTGTACAGCGGCACGATCAGACAGATCGACGCCAGCGTCGGTCGCCTGCGGGAGACACTCGAGGACGCGAGCGTCGCCGAGGACACCGCGTTCGTCGTCGCCGGCGACCACGGCGAGGAGTTCATGGAACACGGCAACCTCGCCCACTACCCGAAACTCTACGACAGCCTCATCCACGTCCCGCTGGTCGTCTCCGTGCCGGGAATCGAGGGCCGCCACGTCGAGACGGCCGTGGGACTGGACGCGATTCCACCGACTGTCTGTGATATCCTCGGAGCCGACTCGCCCGACGCCTGGGCGGGAGAGAGCCTGCTGCCGACGGTGGCCGACGGGGCCGACCCGCTCGACGAGCCGGTCGTCTCCCTGACCGTCCAGGGCGAGAGCGTCACACAGCAGCCGATCCCGCGGCGCCTGGACGACGGCGACCTCTACGCGAGCGCCCGCACCAGCGAGTGGACGTACATCGAGAACACCGCTACTGGCGAGACGGAACTGTACCACCGGGCCAGCGACGCCGACCACCAGCGGGACCTCTCGGGAACCGACGAGCCCCCGCCGGACGTGGTCGACCGGCTCACGAGCGCGGTCGAAGACCACGTCGCGACCATCGGCGGCGAGGCCGACGCGGACGAACAGTTCGACGACGCCATCGCGACCCGGCTCGACGCACTCGGCTACCGGTAGCCATGTCGCTGTTGGAGATCATCCTCGGGCACCCGTCAGCGGTCCGCCTGCGTCGCTTCTTCATCGTCGGAACCGCCGCGGCGGGCGTCCAGACGGGGCTGCTGTGGACCCTCGTCGATTTTCTCGGCATCTGGTACATCGCTGCCGCGGTGGTCGCCATCGAGATCACAATCGTCCTCCAGTATTTCGTCAACAACTCCTGGACGTTCCGGCCGTCGAGTCACTCGACGCTCCGGTCGTACGCGCGAGGGCTCGTGAAGACGAACGTGATCCGCGGGACCGCCATCCCCCTCCAGACCGGGTTGCTGTACGCCTTCGTCGAGTGGTTCGGCCTGCTGTATCTCGTCGCCAACCTCGTGGCCATCTTCTTTTCCGGCCTCTACCGCTACTACTTGGACTCCCGGTGGACCTGGCGTATCTAGTCGGAGAGGCCGCCCGTTCCGGTCCAGGGTCCGGCGGGACCGCCAGGTTTTGAACTGTCCCACACCATCCGGACACATGGACATCGTCGTAACCGGCGGCCGTGGAGAGACCGGCAGATGGATCGTCGACCGCCTCGCCCGCGACCACGCCGTGACCTGTCTCGATTACGAGCACCCCGGCCCGGCGGGACACGCCGACGCCGGCTACCGCGCACTCGATTTGACCGACGCCGGCAGCGTCTTCGACGTGCTGACCGACCTCGCGCCCGACGCGGTCGTCCACTGGGCAGCCATCCCCGTCGCCGACACGCATCCCGGCGTCGACGTCTACCGGAACAACACGCTCGCCGCCTACAACGTCCTGACGGCGGCGGGTCGGGTCGGTGCCGACATTGTCCAGGCGTCCTCGGACGGCGCCTACGGCTTTTTTTTCGCCGACGAGACTCCCGTGCCGGACGAACTCCCGGTAACCGAAGCGCACGCGCTCCGGCCCGAGGACCCGTATGGCCTCTCGAAGGTCGTGACCGAGGAGACCGGCAAGACCGTCGCCCGCCGGGACGGCATCTCGGTCGCCTCGGTTCGGCCCTCGTGGATCCAGATTCCCGGCGAGTACCCCTGCCGGGATGAGTCCTACGTCGCGGACCTGGCTGCTGGCGCCGGCAACTACTGGTCGTACGTCGACGTC
>PXSU01000038.1:1222-9827 GCA_003022745.1 Halobacteriales archaeon SW_9_67_25 | reverse complement strand
GAGGGGGACGACGCCGCGTACTCGACGGCGAAAGCCGAGCGAGTGCTGGGCTGGGAGCCGACACACTCTTGGCGAGCGGCGGCTGAGGAGTCGGTTCCGGAGCCAGTGGCGTAAAAACAGCCCCTGGCATCAATCGCGGTACTCGTCGTTGTGGCAACCCACCGTCACGGCGCGTAGTAGTACTCGCCGGCGGATTTCTGCTTGCGGTCGAGCTGGCTGCCCGGTTTGTTGATCCGCGGGCGGGCGGTGCGCTCGTCCCGGCGGAACGTCACGTCGAGATTCGAGAGGAACGCGTTCATTCCCTCGCGCATCCCCTGCGGGGGTGTGGCGTGGCCGTGTTCGGCGGGTTCGCCGTCGAAGACCAGCAGGCGGTCGGCCAGCAGGTCGATCATGTAGATGTCGTGGTCGATGACCAGCGCCGTCGCGTCCTCGCGTTCCGCGTACCGCCGGATGGCCGACGTGGCGAGCACCCGCTGTTCGACATCGAGGTGTGCGGAGGGTTCGTCCAGCAGGTAGAGGTCGGCGTCCTCGGAGAGACACGCGGCGATGGCCACCCGCTGTCGCTCGCCGCCCGAGAGGTCGGTGAGGTTCTGCTCGAAGATCCGCTCAAGCTGGAGGGGCTGGGCGATCTCCGTGTTCCAGTAGGAGGTGCCGAACGCGTCGGTGATCGACGAGAGGAACGCGTCGACGCGCATCGGCTGGTCGATCTCGATGTACTGTGGCTTGTAGGCGATGTCCAGTGACTCGTCCAGACTCCCCTCGTCGGGGTCCAGCCGCCCGGCGAGCAACTTCGCGAACGTCGACTTCCCGATGCCGTTCGGCCCCACGACGCCCAGTACCTCGTTTTCCCGGATAGCGCCTGCCTCGACATCGAGCGAGAACTCCCCGTCGCCGTAGCTTTTGATCATCCGGGGATACTCGACGACGACGTTGCCGCCGGTGTGGGCGCGGGGTGCGTGTTCCTCGAACTCGATTGCAGTCTGGCGGATGCGCATGTTCTCGTTGTCGAGATAGCCCGCGAGGTACTCGTTGACGCCACCCTTGACCGATTTGGGGTCGGTGATGACGCCGAACGCGCCGGGTTCGCCGTAGGCGACGTGCAGCGAATCCGCAAGGAGGTCGAGAATCGCGAGGTCGTGTTCGACGACGAGCATCGAACGCCCCTCGTCGTCGGCCAGTTGTCGCACGAGACGGGCGACGGTCATCCGCTGGCTGATGTCGAGGTAGGGCGTGATCTCGTCGAGGAAGTAGAAGTCGGCGTCCCGGGCGAGCGTCGCAGCGAGCGCGACCCGCTGGAGTTCCCCGCCCGACAGCGTGTCGATGGGCTGGTCGACGACCGGCCCGATGTCGAGGCGGTCGAGGATGTCGGAAAGCGCCCCGCGTTCGTCGGTGCGGTCCAGCAGCGCCCGGGTGGTCCCGTCGAACTGGTCGGGGATCTGGTCGACGTACTGGGGCTTGCGCGCGACGGTCACGTCGCCCTCGCGCATCGCCTCGAGGTAGTCCTGGAGGGCGGTCCCGCGGTAGGCCGAAAGCACCGTCTCCCAGTCTGGGTCGTCACCGACCCGACCGAGGTTGGGCGCGAGTTCGTCCGCGAGGATGCGGACGGCCGTCGTCTTGCCGATGCCGTTCGGACCGAGGATGCCGGTCACTCGTCCCGCCTGTGGCGCGGGCAAGCCGTAGAGTGCGAAGGCGTTCTCGCCGTAGCGGTGGATGGGCTCGTCGTCGAGTTCCTGCGGGAGGTTGATGATCTGGATGGCGTCGAAGGGACACTTCTCGACGCAGATACCACAGGACTCGCCAAGGCAGATCTCCTCGGAGATCCACACCTGGTCGTCGGTGCCCTGGTAGGGCTCGTCCTCCTCGAAGACCTCGCCGCGGGTGACGATGCACTCCTTGCCCGTCCGGTTGGGGGGACAGAAGTTGGCACACTCGTAGTTACACCGGTCGGGCTGGCACCGGTCCAGGTCCACGACCGCGATGCTGTCCTCGGCCATTATTGCATCGCGCCGGTCGTCAACAGGAGTCCCCAGGACATGAACCAGAGGACGGCAGTCATGAACGCCACGTAGAGGTAGTCTTTCTTCGAGAAGTCGTCGACATCGATCCCGACGAGGCCATAGAGGGGAAACTGGATGCCGATGGTCCCCGCGAGGATCGCGAGCCCGATGGTGTCCTGGGGGCCGGACGTGACCACCGCCGAGGCGACGCCCGCGACCAACCCCAGAAGCGTCGCGGTGGTCGTGACTGTCACCCCCCGGAGGTGTGGACTGAAACGCTCGCCCGTATCGGTTGCCATGTCCTCATCTGGACGGCGCGCCGTGAAAAGCGGTTCGTTCCCCGGGAGGGTCTCACAGCAGCCAGTATCCGGAAAACCACTCCCGGCGGTCGTGGCCGTGGAATGTGACGGGTGCGAAAAGTGGGGGAGACAGCCATGGGTGGGGCCGCTCCCCCGGTGCCAGGAGCGGTGTCTGGCACGGTCCGGGTGCGCGGCGCGAGACACGTACCCGATGCACGGGTCGGCCCGTGCACTCCCACATAGGGCTGTCGGGATAAAAAAGCCTTGTATAGTTTTACGCGATTTTACGCTCAACCACAGGAAACGGCGCAGTCAGCCGGTCTCTCCGGATTTTTCCGCCGACCGGGTGACGGCGACACGACCGCCGTCCGTCGTGACCTCGACACCGAGCGTCCGGAGGTGTGTTGCGGTTTCACCGTCGCCGTGGACGAGTACTTCCGCCAAGTCCGCCGGGTCGTCGACGTCCACAGCCAGGCGGAAGGAGTCGACCGTCGTCACGGCGGCCCCGACGGCCCGGGCGGCCGCGCGGTGGTCCCGGTAGGAGACACCGTGGTAGTCGACGCGAAACTCCGGGTGGCGCGCGAGCAGCGCATTCGTCCCCCCGCCCAGACCGGGTGCGAGCACGACGCCGCCCTCGGCTGTCAACAGCCGTTCGAGCGCCGCCGGCGTCGCCAGGCCGAGGTCGGCCATCACGACCGCGACTGGGCCGTCACGCCCCGCGATGGCGGCGTTGACAGCAGGGGTGAGCGGACGGTCGTCGACCCGCACCGGGACGCCGGCCTCGACGGCCTCGGTGGCCAGCACTGTCGGCTCGACGCCGACGCGCGAGAGGGAGTCGAGAACGTCAGTCAGCATCGCCCGGGCGAGCGACCGACGTTCCGCGGCGGTCAGAAACGGGCCGAGCCGGGTCTTGGGGTCGCGGGTGTCGTACGGGACCAGGACGTCCATCGGCGGAGCGCCTACTGGAGTTTGTACCCACTCTGTTGCTGTTTCCGGTAGTAGAGAACGCCCGCGACGACGACGATCAACACGACGGCACCGCCGGCAATCGGGAGCAACGGCAGGCTGCTACTGGCCTGTTCGGCGGTTTCCCCGGCCTGTTCCGCGTTGTCGATCGCGCGGTCGAACTCCTCGTTAGCGTAGAAGGCCTTCGCGTCGCCGAGCAGGTTCCGTGCCTCCTCGCTGTCGGACCCGGCGACGACTTCCTCGGCGTCGGCGATGGCCTGCCGTGCTTCGTTGCTGTCCTGGGTGAACCGGCGAACCTCCCAGGACTCGATGGTGTTGACGTTCCCGTCAGTCGCGCGGCCGATCGAGGCCACGGTGAACCGCTCGGCGTCGACGTTGTCGTAGTTGAACTCCGTCATCTCGGGGGCGGTCCCCTCGACGGTGATCTCGACGACCGTCGCCCCGTTCTCGATGTCGAGGTCCTGCTCGAACGTCGCCGAGCCGTACTCGCTGGTATCGATCGTCCGGCCCTGTTCGATGGTCGTGACCGTCCAGGACGCGTCATCGAGTTCGCTCTCGCCGCGGAGCGTCCACTGGTCCGGGGCGTCCGCGAACGGTTCCTCGAGGGTGATCGTCATCGAGACGTCCTCGCCGACCTCTGTGGGGTCGGGTTGGTCACCGGCAACGGTAATCGCTACGGCCGGGCCGACCACAACCAGCGACGCGGCGTCGTCGATGTTGTCCTGGGCCTCGATTGCCACCTGCTGGAGTTCCTTGATCCGCGGGACGTTGTGGACACCCGAGAGCAATACTGCGGCCGCGACGTTGGGTTCCTCGACCGGGTAGTCGCCACCGCGGACCTCCATGCTCCCGGTCTGTTCTTCGAGCCACTTGCGCCCGCGCTCGATGCCCTTCCGGTTGAGATGTTTCGGCGGGCCGGAGACGACGAGCAGCGCGCGCTCGGCCCCGTCTATCTCGCAGGGCAACGTCAGCCGTCCGAGCGCGGCCTTCCTGACGAGCGAGGTGATGCGGTTGGTGGTGTTGGCGCTCTCCATGCTTCCCTCCTCGTCGCCCTTGAACCGGGAGAGGAGTCCTCCCGACCCCATCTCGACCGATTCGGCGGCGTACCCGACCGTCGAGATGCCCCCGCCCGAGAGGGTGTTGATTATCTCCGAGGAGTCGACCACGCTCTCGGCGACATCGTCGCCCGTGCCGACCTCCCCCGCGCCGAAGAGCACGCCGAAGCGGCGGACGATCTCGTCGTTGATCTGTTCGTATCCCCCTTCGACGGACTCGCCGGTCTTGCGCCAGGCGTCGTTGTCGAACACGAGGAGGTTGTCGACCTCGCGGACGAACGTCTGGAACGAGCGGGCGGCGTTGAGCGTGTAGATGCCCCCCTCGTCGCCCCCGGGCAGGACACCGAGTCCGTAGACCGGCTCGGTATAGATGCGCTTGAGGTGCTTCGCGAGCACCGGCGACCCGCCCGAGCCGGTGCCCCCGCCGAGCCCGGCGACGATGAGGAACGCGTCGATCTCGTGGACCGGGATGTTGTCGATCGCCCCCTGGACCTCGTCGATGTCCTCCTCGGCGATCTCCGCGCCGAGTTCGTTGTCCGCCCCGACACCGTGTCCCTTCACCCGGGCCTGCCCGATCAGTACCCGGTTCTCCTCTGGAATCCGTTCCAGGCCCAGCAGATCGGCCTTGGCGGTGTTGACGGCCACCGCCGACCGCACGATGCCGCTCCCGGTGTGCTGGTCGTATTCCAGGAACTTGTCGACGATTTTCCCGCCAGCCTGCCCGAAACCGATCATCGCGAGTTGCATGCGTTATAAAAGGTAGGTATACCAACGCACTCATAAGTTTTTTGCCCAGTTGTCAGACGCTGGAACGACACGAATCCGGGGGAGTGATCGGTCACTCGACCCCGAGATAGTCGGAAAGCATCCGCAACTCGCCGGCCTCGACGCCGAACGCATCGACGTCGTTGTCGGCGGTCGTGTTGTCGAACTGCAACGAACGGTACTGGTCGCCCCCCATCGGGAATCCAGGGACGACGCTCAGCGTCTTCAGCCCGAGGCCAGCAAGCCCCATCGGGAGCGGGACGATGGAGACGGACTTGCCCTCGGCATCGTAGACGAGGCGGGTTATCTCCCGGAGAGTCAGCACCTCGGGGCCGCCGATCTCGTAGACTTCGCCGACGTGGTCCTCGTCCTCGACGGCCGCGACCAGCATCGACACCAGGTCGCTGACCCACACGGGCTGGAAGCGCGTCTTCCGCCCGCCGCCCGGGAGCGGATAAACCGGCAGCCCCGGCGCGAACAGTTTCTTGAGGCGTTTGGTAAAGGAGACGAACTCGCCGCCCTCGCCGAAGACCACCGAGGGGCGAAACACCACCCAATCGAGTTCGGAGCTGCGGACCAGCCGCTCGGCCCGGCCCTTCGCACGGATGTAGTGGGTCGGCCCGTCGACATCGGCACCGAGGGCACTCACGTGGACGAACCGCTCGACGCCTGCCTCCTCGGCGGCGTTCAGGCAGTTCTCGGCGCCGCCGCGGTGGATCTCGTCGTGACGCTCGTTTCCCCCATCGTAGGCCGTGACGTCGCCCATCGCCATCTCGACGCCGTCGGGCAGGTTCGACGGGTCCGGGTCCCGGGAGAGGGCGGTCACGTCGTGGCCCTGCTCGTCGAGTTCCCCACACAGGTGCTGTCCGATGAAGCCGGTTCCGCCGACCACCAGTACGTTCATACCCGGAGTTCGCCCCGCCGGGACCTAAAACCCGGCGCAAACAGTTTGGCCCGGCTCTCCCGGGGGGAACTACGCTATCACAGGGCACGACCGGGAAACGAGAACAGAAGACCGTTCGCGCGACAATTACTGGCACCTGTCGCGCGTTGCTTCCGGCTGCCCCTAGGCCTCCAGACAGGCTGCAACCACCCGGAGGAGTCGCTCGCCCCTGACTTCCTCGGCGAACAGCGGCACGCGGCGGACCTCGTGACCCCGGAAGAGGTCCTGGGAGCGCCTGAGTGCGCCCTGCTGGACCTGCCACCGGCGCTCGCAGAACTCGCAGTCGACGTGGTTGGGCGCGACGAAGTCGGCATCGGCGTCGACTACCTCGTCGGGGTCCTGCATGACGCGGTTGACGACGACGGTCCCCACGGGGACGCCGAACTCGGCGAGGCGGTCCAGCAGACGCTCGGCCTCGACGACGCTCAGCTCCTCGGGGACGAGCACGACCCGGAAGTCCGTTCGCTCGGGGTCGCACAATACGGCGCGGAACCGCTCGATGCGCTCCGAGAACTCCCGGAGGGAGGCGATATCCTCTTTTTGCTGGTCCTCGCTGCCCAGCAGGCCGTCAAGCATCCCGCCCATCTGGTCGCGGAGCGAGAGCAGTTTCCCGACCATCGAATCGAGCATCTCCGGCAACTCCAGCAGGCGGAGGGTGTGCCCGGTCGGTGCGGTGTCGACGACCACCCGCTCGAAGCGGGGGTCGTCCATGTACTCCAGCAGGAGGCGGATGGCGGCGGCCTCGTCCGAACCGGGCATCGAACTCCCCAGGGGGTTGGCCGCGTCACCCCCCAGCAGGCCGGCCAGCGGGTTGCCCGCTCGCGCCGCCCTCGCCCGCGCCTCCGAAGGGACCGCCGGCGAGGGCGTCCTCGGGGTCGATCTCGGCCGCAAACAGGGGAATGTCCTCGCGTATGCGGTCGGGTTCGGCCGGAACCGCCGTCTCGAAGGTGTCCGACAGCGAGTGGGCGGGGTCCGTCGAGACGACGAGCGTCGGTGTCCCGCCGCGGGCACTCGCGAGCCCCGTCGCCGCCGCCATCGTCGTCTTCCCCACGCCGCCTTTCCCCCCGTAGAGGACGTACTCGGGGGCGTCGACCCCCGCTGGGACCGCGGCGTCGTCGAGGTCCTCGACGGGTTCGACTTCGATGTCCATGCGGCCGGATAGCGACTCCGGGGTTGTGTACCCGTCGAAAGCAGGGCCACTACGAGCGCGAGGAGCGCGCCTCCCGGACGTCGGCGCCGTCCCGCAGTTTGTCCTCGCAGTTCGGGCAGACGCGAGGACCCTCGTATCCCTCCGGTGTGAACACGCGGACGTACCGTTCCGTGACGAATCCGCCGCAGTTTTGACAGGCCGGCATCACTCCCAACGCTCTCACCGCCCCTGAAAGCTCTTTTGGCAACCCGCTCTTTTGCCGCAGTCCAGTCAGTATCAGAAGGGGCGGCCGTGTTCGTCCCAGAACTCGGAGAGTTTCCCGGACAGGAACTCTGGCGTCAGCCGGAGAAACTCCTCGCGCTCGGCCGGCGAGAGGTACGCGTGGACGCTGTGGCGCTCGCCGGGGACGTACCGCCGGCCGACCAGCGCGCGCACCCCGACTTCCCCGGGGCCGCGGACGACCCGACCGATGGCCTGCCTGGCACGCCGGACTGCCGGCACCGTCAGGGCGTACTCGAAGGCCCGGTCCGGGCCGAACGCGTCGGCGTAGGCACGCCGGACCGCCCTGACGCGGGGCGACCCGATGTTGACCAGCGGCACACCAACGACACCACAGCAGTGGAGTTTGTCGCCATCGTAATCGACACCCTCGGTGAGTGTCCCGCGGGTGCTCGTCACCAGCACCTTTCCCGCACCGTCGAAGAACCGCCGCTTCAACTGTTCGGTGGCCTCGTTGCTGGAACTCTCGTCGACCAGCACCGGCTTCTCGACGACGTCGGCGAGGTACTCGCCGGCCCACCGGGCCTCCCGGTAGTTCGGCATCGCCAGCAGGACGTTCCCCGGCGAGCGTGCCAGCGTCCGCAGGACGAGGGCGTACTCGTCGCGGGTGCGGTTCCACGTCCCGGAGTCGGTGTTGTCGTCGGGGTCGCCGCGGTTGCGCGCGGTGAAGGGCGTCGCGTCGACCAGCCAACTGGCGCGGTTTCCGGGGGGAAAGGAGAGACCATACGAGCGCTCTACGACCGGGCGACCGCCCGACCGGAGTGCCTCCAGGCCCGCCACCTCCGCGAACACGTCCAGCGGTTCGAGGGTGGCGCTCATCAGCACACCCCCGCCGAGCCCCTCGAAGATCTCGCGCAGCGTCTCGCCCGGCATACACTCGAACAGCACCAGCCCGGCGGTGTACTGTGCCTGCCAGGGTTCCTCGATGCCGCGCTCGTCGGCCGGCGAGTAGTCGAGTTCGACCTCCCGGAGGTAGCTCGCGTGGTCGCGCTCCCACCACCGACCCATGACGACTCCCACCGCAGCACAGACAGGAGTGCGTGCAAGTCCCAGTTCGTCGACGGTCTCCTCGACCGCGGCGCCAACCGTCGAGAGCGACCGCCACAGGTCGCCGGTGTAGCCCGCCTCCTCGGCCCACGCGGTCAGATCGT
>PXSU01000038.1:0-1101 GCA_003022745.1 Halobacteriales archaeon SW_9_67_25 | reverse complement strand
GTCAGCAGGGTCGCACAGTCGTTGCGCGCCCGCTTGAGCGTCGCCCGGCCGACCCTATCGGAGAGCAACTCGCGGACCCGCTCTTCGAGGCGGTGGGCCTCGTCGACGACCACGAAGGTGTCCTCGTCGAGGATCGAGGCGAGCAACGGCCGCGAGTCGGGGTCGAAGAGGTGGTTGTAGTTGCCCACGACCACGTCCGCCGTCTCCAGCAGGACCCCCATCACGCGGTGGGGGCAGGTCCCCCGCTCGACGGCCAGGGGCAGGTACTCCTCGGGGGTGAGTACGCCGCGGTCGCCGGCGGCGAAGTCGACGGGTGAACCCCTGTTGCGGGCGTACCAGTCGGCCTCGAAGGGGCAGTACAGCGGCGGATCCCCCTCGGCCATCGACTCGGGCGCGGTCGGCTGTTCGCGCCGGTAGGGGCTGTCTGCTCCCGCCGTCGAGAGTGTGTCCTCCCCGAGGGACCGCTGGCCGGGGGCGTCGGGCCGGGCGCCTTTTGCGAGGTCAGCGGCCAGTTGCGGGTCCCACCAGACGTCGTCGGTGTCGGCGCTCCCGACAGCGACCTCTGCCACCGGGCGGTCGTCGCCGTGCTCGCTCTCGACGAGGGTGGCGGTCGACTCGCGGAGGTCCTCGCACCTGTCGTGGGTCCCGACGTCGTCGGGGAAGACCCCCTCGCGGCCGTACGGACAGAGGTCGCGCTTGCCGACAAGCGAGACGCCGCGAAGGGGTTCCTCTCGGCCGGCGTTCATCGTCCGGAGGTCGGCGACGAACTGCTGGAGTTGCTGTTTGACCGGCGTCACGACCACCACGCGCTCGTAGGTGCCGTGACGGACCAGCACCGCGCCCGCGGCGAGCGCGGCCATGGTCTTGCCGGTCCCGCACGGGCCTTCCATCGCGAGGTAGCCGTTCGCGCGGCCCGTCTCGATAGCCGATTCGACGGCGTCGGCCTGGTTCTCGTAGGGCTCCTCGAAGGGAAAGTACTCGGGCCAGTGCTCGACTAGTCCGTCGGCGTCAGCCATTCACGCTCCCTGGGGCGGCCTCCGGTTTGAACCCACGGATTCGGCGTGTCATGGGACCAGCGCGTAGCCCATCTCGCGGAAGTCC
>PXSU01000037.1 GCA_003022745.1 Halobacteriales archaeon SW_9_67_25 | reverse complement strand
GGGAGATGCGATGCTGGAACACGACGAGGAGCCCGCCGAGTCCGAGTCCTGGGAGCAGCCGATGGGCGAGATCGAGCCAGCCGGCCCGGACCCGTTCGCGGCACTGGAACAGGAGATGGACCGCCGGCTCGAGCGCAAGCGCGCCCGGGGAATGCCACAGACCCTGGACGAACTGGTCCGGGACCTGCGCGAGGCCGAGCGCAACAACTGGTGGAAGGAATCCCGCGAGTACGACACCAGCGACTCGCCGGGCGGGTTCCACCGGGGCACGCAGGAACTGGACTACCGGGCGACCGACGACCTCCGTATGGACGACGAACCGACCGCCGAGGACGTCACCGGCACCGCCCACGCGGAGAACATCGACGACATCGTCGAGAACGTCTACGGCGCCCTGCGCGACCACTACGAGGCGGGCCGCGAGGAGGTCCTGTACCGCGAGATCGACGACGCCGGTGGGTCGCGCGTCGAGACGTTCCTCGGGCTGCTGTTCCTGGCTCACCGCGGCCGCGTCCGCCTCCAGCAGGACGACATCTTCGGCGACCTCTGGATTCAGGACCCCGGCGCTGTGATGTCCTCGGGCGAGGCCATCGCCGGGTGACCGGTCCCGCCGACCCGAGCGTTCTTGTACCCCCAGTCCTGTGTTCCGGGTATGCCATGCTGTAAGGGCTCACATTCGGCGGCGCGACCGGATATCTCGCCGGGTACGCCCGCGACCAGATCCCGCCCTGACGACGGCTCCACTCCCTGCGTCGCTCGTCGAGAGGAACTGACTACTCGACGATCCTGCTCGTTCCCGGGGGAAGAAACTCCTGGATGCGGTCGGGGCTGGCGACCTTCCGGACGAAGGACTCGTCGGCGAAGCGCTCGCGGAACTCCCGGTAGACGCGCTTGGCGACGTCGTTCTGTGCGAACTTGCCGGGTTCGACCTGGATGGAGGTCTCGGCGCGGTCCGCGATGGGTGCGGGCGGCCCGCCGACGACCCGCGTCTCGGGTTCGCAGGTGATGCCGACCGCGACCGCGACCGCGACGTCCCGGTAGTAGGTGCGGTCCCCGCGGATGGCGAACCCCCCCTTCTCTAAGTACTCGCCGCTCTCGGGGGTCTTGCGAGGAGTACGAGGCCGCGAACCGGGCGGCCTCCTCGCGGGACTGCTCGGGAATCTCGAGGTCTTCGTCGTAGGACTCGCTTGGGCTGGTCGCCTTCAGCACCGTCGCCGGGCCGCCGTGGGCCTGGGCGTGGAAGAACAGGTCGCCGCGTTCGAGGTACTTCTTGACGAGGTCCTCGTTCTCGTTGGCGTTGCGGCCGCCGATGACCAGGAAGCCGTCGCTCGTGTGGAACCACCGGAACCGCTCGTACCACCCCTCGGAGGCCCGGACCGGGATCGACGCTCGTGAGAGCCACTCGACGTCGGCCTCGTCGCCCTCGTCCGCCGCCTCGTCGGCTTCTTCGTCACCGTTCCCGTCCTCGGCGTCCCACTGGTCGCGCCGTTCCGTGACATGTTCGAGTTGCTCGCGGGTCTCCGCGATGGCTTCCTCCGCGCCGGCCTTCTTCCCCTCGATTCGCTTTGCCTCGTTGTAGAGGCGGTCGGCGTTCTTCTCGACGCCGTCGGTCACCCGGAGGGTCGCGGTATACTCGCCGACGTCCATCGTGACGGTCCCCTCGCTGCCATCGACGCTCCGGACGGCCTCGGCGGCGTCGATACCCCGCTCGGCCCCTTCCTCGAAGCGGGCCTCGATGTCCGCCCAGGGAGTGCCGTCCTCGCGGGCGGCCCGGACCGTCGAGAGCACCCCGTCGACGAGGTCGTAGTTGGCGTACAGCGCCTCGGCCTTCTCGCGTTCCTCCCGGGCCCGGGCCTCGAAGTCCTCGATTGCGCCTTCCTGTTGGGCGATGATGCGCTTTTGCTTCTCGATTTCGGCCTCGAAGTCCGGCCGGTCGCGGCTGCCGGTGTCTTCCTCGTGGTCGGCCTCGAAGTTGGTGAAGTAATCGTCCAGCGCCCCGGTGAACGTCTCGAACGCCTCGGCACCCAATCCGGCGTGTTCCTCCATCGGGACGGGCGTGACATCGACGCGCCGGCCCGTGCCGTCGGCTGTGGAATCAGTCGGGTCCGCGGTTTCGTTTGAATCGCTCGCGTCCGCGTTCTCGTTCGCCTGGCAGTACACCCGCGGGTCGAGGTCTGCCCCCGCCAGGCGGTCGTCGAGGCGCCCGATGGCGTCGTAGACCGCCCGGTAGTCGTCCTCGCTGGCCTCGTCGATGTCCAGCGTCTTGGGCACACCCGCACGGGTGCACAGTTCCTCGCCCCAGAGGCCGCCGAAGTTCAGCCGCGTCGCCAGCGTCCGGACGACGTCGGTGTCGGAGTCGTCCATCCGGGCAGCGAAAGCCTCGAAGTCCGCAACTCGGGGGTCAAAGCGGGCGTCGGGGAACTCGTACTGGGCGCCCGGCGCGACGGTCCGGGATTTCAGGCGGACCGTCTCCAGGCAGTCGACGACGCTGCCCGTCTCGTCGAGGACGGCCACGTTCCCGTCGCCGAACAGTTCCGCGACGATGGTGGTGCTGTCGTCCTCGCGCTCGAAGCGCAACTGGAGGATGCGGTCGAAGGCGAACTGCGAGACGTCGACGAGGTCCGCCCCCGCGAGGCGGTTGCGGAGCATCATCGCGAAGTTCGGCGGGCGCTCGGGTGCCGGCGGGACGTGCTCGGGGGCGGCGACGCGGACGTGCTTGGTCTCGCCGAGGTCGACGAGCAACTCGACGCGCCCCCGGTCGAAGTCCCGGAACTTCAGACGGAGGATGTCCTCGGGGTAGAGGTAGGCCTTCTCGACGCGGGCGCCGGTATACCGGCCGAGTTCGCCCGCGAGCGCCGCGAGGTCGACGCTCGTCAGTTCCCGCTTCGGGTCCATGCACTCCCTTCCGTCAGTGGATGGAAATGTGTGTCGCTGTCACCCGACGCGTGCCAGCCACGCACCGGGGTCGTCGAGTTCGGCGTCCGTCGGGAGCGTCTCGGGCGCGTGCCAGACCAGCCCGGCCGTCTCCATCCCGCCGCGGTCAACGACCGTCTCGAAGAACGCTTTCCCGCGCTCGTACTGGCGGCGCTTCATGCTGAGGCCCAGCAGCCGCCGGACGAGGCGCTGGAGCGGCCCCCGGCCCCGGCGGCGCGCCTCCAGTTTCCGGCGCAGGTCGGCGTACTCGTCGTCGAAGGCCCGGTCCATCACGAGTTCCGCGTATCCCTCGACGGCAGTCATCGTCGTGTCGAGCGTCCCGAGCGACTCGCGGTCGATCGAGCCCTCGGCGAGCGTGTCGATGGCCTCCCGCACAGCCCCTTCGAGGTGCGCCGAGAGCCACGGCGCGGCGCCGAACTCGGCGGCATGGGTCACCTCGTGGAACGCGATCCACCGGCGAAACCGGGGGTAGGGAACCGCCAGCTGGTCGGCGGCACGCAGGATGTTCGGCCGGACGAAGTACAGCGCGTGGTCGTCGCCCTCGGCCAGCAAGAGGGGGTCGTACTGCCCGAGGACGTTCTTCGCCAGAAAGGAGAGCGCGACGGACATCGACCCCGTGTTGAGCACGCGGGCGAGCTCGGGGATGTACTCTGCACGGGACTCCAGGGGAGCCATCACCCGCTGGAAGGTGTCGACGTTGGCCGCGATCCAGTGGTGGCGGTGCTGGATCTCGACCGTCTCGGGCAGGTCGAACCCGAGGGCAGTCGTCGACCGGACGCGGTCGCGGGCCTCGCGCACGTCCGCGGCGTAGGCCCCCTGCTCCTCGGCGGAGACGTCGAGATTGCCGGGGTCGGTCGACGCGTTCGCGGCCGTCCCGACGGCGGACCAGTCGACCGGTCCCTCGCCGCTCGCACCGGCAACGGCCCTGACGCTCCGGTAGAGACTCATTGCACGGGGAAGGACGGCCGCGTAAATATGTCTTTCACCGTCGCGTCCCTCGCCCTCGTACTCGCGGCGTGGTCCGGGTGTTCAGGGGTCGTCCTCGCTCCGGAGTTTTTTGACGGCGACCGCCACGACGACGAGAAAAGCGAGACCGACAACCAGCGGGAGCAGACGGCGGTCGTTCCCCTCGCCGTCCGCGTCGCCTACGTCGGCGCTCTCACCGTCTCCGGAACTTTCCCCGGCGGATTCGCCACTAGCACCGCTGAAGGGGGCGTGGGCAGCGAAGGAAGCGTCCTCGAACTGCAGTTTCAGGAGGGTGAACTCTGCCATACTTTCACTTCGGCCACCTGCCTCTTAGCCGTTTGCACGTGGATGTGTCCTTATTCCTACGTGTCACGTCGAGAGTTTAATTAACGCAATAGATGCGAGACTTTTTGTACCATGCGGGGGTCACCCCCAGGCACGAGACTGATGCGACCGGCTCTGCTGCTGGTCGCCCTCGCCGTTCTGGGGGTGGGGGTCGCCAGTGCGAACACGCCGCCGCTCGCCGACGCGGGGCTCGACCAGCACGTCGAGGAGAACGCGACGGTCTACCTCGACGCCGGCGGATCGACCGACCCCGACGGCGAGATTACGGGCCACGAGTGGTCGATCACCGCGCCGGACGGGACCGACATCGACCCGGAGTGTGTGACCTGCGAGCGCACGGAGTTCGTTCCCGAGCAGACCGGCCAGTACAACGCGACGGTCGCGGTGACCGACGACGACGGCGCCACCCGCGAGGACACCCTCTACGTCCACGTCGAGGCGGCGACGCCGCCCGGCGTCACGCTGTCGGGCCCGGGGGTCGTCCTCGCCGGCGACACGCAGACCTACACCGCCGAGGCGAGTGCCGGCGGCGACGACCTCTCGACGATCACCTGGCGGGTCGACGGCTCACACCGGGAGCACGTCGAAGCGAGCGGGGACAGCGAGACCGACTCGCGTGAGTTCTCCTTCGAGGCGGGCGAGCACACCGTCACTGCCGTCGTCATCGACGAGAGCGGGAAACGGGATAGCGAGGAGATGATCGTCACGGCGGTCGAACCAGTGGGCGGCGATGGCGAGGGCGGCGGTGGCGGTGGGAGTGGGGGCGGCGGCGAAGCCCTCGGTGGCCAGGAAGGCCAGAGTGGGATGCCCGACGGCCTGACCACCGGGAACGGCGACGGCATCATCCAGTTCGATACGGAAACGGGCGAGTTCACCGCCGACATCGACCAGGCCGAGCGCACGAGCGGCGGCGAAGTGCAAATCGGTGATGAAAGCATCACGATGGACGAAATCTCGGACCTCGATGATCCCGAAAGCGTCGATGGCCTGATGGACCGGAAAGGCATCAGCGAGGAGGATGCCGTCGAGCGGAT
>PXSU01000036.1 GCA_003022745.1 Halobacteriales archaeon SW_9_67_25 | reverse complement strand
CGCCCCTACGGGAGCGAACGCGACGGGGAGACGGTCGTCGACGGGTTCGACACCCTCCAGGGGTACACCGACCGCTTCGCCGGGGCCGATGGCCCGCCCGACCCGACCGTGTTCTACAACGAGTTCCTCAACCGAGCGGCGCGCCGAGCAGGCCCGGGCCGCAGAGAAGCTCTAGACCAGCCCGCCCATCCCGAGCGACGAGAGCAGGTTCTTCACCATGCCGAACACGACCAGTCCCAGCCCTGCGATCACGAGCGCGATGCCACCCGCGACGAGGAGGCTCTCGAGGGCGACCACCGCGACACCCCCGAGCATCAGCACGAGTCCGAGCAGGCCAGCGAAACCGAGTTTGTCGAGCATGTCCCCTCTCCCGGCGGACGGGGCTTAAACGGGCCGGCTCCCGACCGCCGTGTGCCGTGGTGACACGGAACGTACGCCTTGCAAAGCTTAAACAGTCTGCCCGGCGAACCGCCAGGTATGAGCGACAACGACGGGCGAAAGGACCTCCGGATGCCCGAGGAAGACGAGGTGTTCGCGGTCGTGACGGACATGCTGGGAGCGAATCGCGTGACAGTACGGTGTATGGACGGCATCGAACGCACGGCGCGCATCCCGGGGAAGATGCAAAAGCGCATCTGGATACGCGAGGACGACGTCGTGCTGGTCGAGCCGTGGGACTGGCAGGACGAGAAGGCCGATATCACGTGGCGCTACGAGAAACAGGAGGCCGACCAGCTCAAGGAGGAGGGCCACATCCAGGAGTAACGCCACACATGCCCGGACACACTCGACGCCGGTGGAGCCCGCTGCTCGCAGCCTCCTTTGCATGACGGAGTACGGCTTGCTCGACACCGACGAGGCCGACGCACCCGGCGACGAGTTCGAGGAAATCGACGTCTCCGATACGGAGGCCGACCGCATCGCCCGGCAACGGGACCGCGAATTCAGCGAGTTCCGCGAGCGCATCACTGACGCTGACCAGTTCAAGCTCGAGGAGTCCGTCTTCGACGAGGCGACCTACGGCGCGCTGTACAAACTGGTCCAGGACGGCTACATCGAGGCCTTCGGCGGGCCGCTCTCGACGGGCAAGGAGGCCAACGTCTACGAGGCACTGGCCGGGCCGACAGCAAGCGAGGCGCTGGGTGCCGGCAGCCGCCCGGAGGTCGCCGTCAAGGTCTACCGCATCAACGCCTCCGATTTCCGCGAGATGGGCGAGTATCTGGAGGGCGACCCCCGCTTCGAGGGACTGGGCCACGACAAGAAGGCAATCGTCACCGCCTGGGTGCGCAAGGAGTTCGCCAACCTCGAACGTGCCGTGGAGGCCGGCGTGCGCGTCCCGACGCCCATCGCCGTCGAGCGAAACGTCCTGGTCATGGAGTACATCGGCACCGCCGACGGCCGCGCGAAGCGCCTCTCCGAGGTCGAGGTCGAGAACCCCCAGACGGCCTACGAGGTGGTCCGGGAGTACATGCGCCGGCTGTACGCCGCCGGCCTCGTCCACGGCGACCTCTCGGAGTACAACGTCGTCTTCCACGCGGGCCAGCTCGTGGTCATCGACCTCGGGCAGGCGATGACAGTTCACCACCCCAACCACGAGGAGTTCCTGGAGCGGGACTGTGAGAACGTGGCTGCCTTCTTCTCCCGACAGGGGCTGGACGTCGACGGCGAGGGGTTGTACGCGGCCGTCACCGGCGGGGAGTGAGGATGGTCGGGGTTCGGACCGCAGACACCACCGACGTGCCAGCCATCCAGCGCGTAGCTCGCGAGTCGTGGCAGGCCGCCTATCAAAAGGTCCTTCCGTCGGATGTCGTCGAGACGGTGCCCGAGCAGGTCGCCCACCGCCGTCTCGTCCATCCCGTCGAACTCGTAGAGTTTCGAGACGTCGT
Source organism: Halobacteriales archaeon SW_9_67_25 (assembly GCA_003022745.1). Taxonomy (GTDB): domain Archaea; phylum Halobacteriota; class Halobacteria; order Halobacteriales; family Haloarculaceae; genus SW-9-67-25. The sequence goes on along the minus strand of PXSU01000036.1, from coordinate 2,307 downwards.
GGACCAGCGCCCCTACGACGACGGTATCCAGCGAGAGGGCTGCGCCGCGGCGCTCTGCGAGCGTCTCCGCGATGTCGGCCGCACAGACGGTCACGTCCCGGACGTGCGGAACGAGATACTCGTCCTCGATGTGCTGGAGCTCCGGAAACGCCTCGCGAACGTCCGACACATCCCAGGGTTCGTGGACCTGCCGGAAGAAGTCTACTCCTCGTGACCGGGCAGCCGTGCGCGGTAGGACTGCCGCCGGTCCGCGACGACGGACTCGGCCCATTCGACGGCCTCCTCGAAGACCTCGCCCGGGTCGTCCTCGAACTCGAAGGAGCGGATGTACTCGGCGTCCTCGTCGTGGCCGCCCAGCAGGTGGGTGTCGCGCTCGACGTCACCGGGAAGGAGACGCGCGAGGACGTTGTGGTGTGCCTTCGCGGTCTCGTACTCGGTCAGCCGGGCCGAGGCGTCCCGGTCGACGAGGATGGAGAACTTCGAGACCATCATGTAGGTTGCGGCGTGCTCCTCGGGCAGACGCTCGTCGGCGCCGGGCAAGTCGTCGACGATAATCGCGTCGTAGCCCCGCTCCTCGACGCGGTCCTGCAGGGTAGCCATCTCGGCGTCGGTGCCAGTCCCGAGCAGGAGAACCGTGCTGTCGATGGTCTCGACGACCGTGTGGAGTGCGTCGGCCAGGTCCGCGAAGTCGTCGCCGGCCAGCGCGTCGAGGTAGCCCGACTCCGCGAGCGCCCGGAGCGTCTCGACGTGGGCCCGGAGGTCCTCGCGTTCCTTGGGCTGGCCCCAGTACTCGCGCATCTTGGGGCGGTCCTCGATGGACTTGACGTCGATGGGTTCGCCGGCGTGCCGGATTGCCTCCAGGGCGGCCTGGGCGCTCTCGACCGTCGAGAAGTAGGTGATGGTCTCCTCGACGCACACTTCGAGAACGTCCCGGTTCCGGGAGAGGACCAGGTCGATCTCGCCGTTCCGGAGTCCCTGCTTGATTTCGTCCTCGCTGTCGAAGTCATCGAAGGTCTTCACCTCGAAGAACTCCTCGTACCCCTCCACGGGCAGGTCGACGACCGCCGTCCCCGAAAGCGGGATGGGCTTGCCGACGGACATCTGTGCCTTCTGGTAGGCCTTGCCGAACGTGTCGGCGGTGCCCATGACCTCGCCGGTGGATTTCATCTCCGGCCCCAGGCGGGGGTCCGAACCCGGCAGGCGGTCGAAGGGCAGGACGACCTCCTTGACCGAGACCTGGTCGGGGATCTGCTCCTCGTAGCCCAGTTCCTCCAGCGAGGCGCCCGCCATGACCTTGGCTGCGATCTTCGCGATGGGAACGCCGGTGGCCTTCGAGACGAACGGGACCGTCCGCGAGGAGCGGGGGTTGGCCTCCAGGACGTACACCGCCTCGTTTTTGACCGCCAGCTGGACGTTCAGCAGGCCGACCGTGTCGAGTTCGCGCGCGATCTCCTCGACGACCTCCCGGACCCGGCGGTTGACCTCGCGGCCCAGCGAGCGCGGTGGAATCATACACGCCGAGTCACCCGAGTGGACGCCCGCGGTCTCGATGTGTTCCATCACGCCCCCGATGAGGACGTTCTCGCCGTCCGCGACGGCGTCGACGTCCAGTTCCACGGCGTCGGCCAGGAACTCGTCGACGAGGACGGGCTTGTCCGGCGAGACCCGGACCGCCTCCTTGATGTACGATTCGAGGTCTGCGTCGTTGTGGACGACGTCCATCGCGCGCCCACCCAGCACGTAGGAGGGACGCACCAGCACCGGATAGCCGATGTCGTGGGCCAACGCCAGCGCCTCCTCCTTGCTGGTCGCAGAGCCCCCCTTTGCCTGTGCGATGCCCAGTTCGTCCATCCGCTGGTTGAAGCGGTCGCGGTCCTCCGCTAAGTCCATCGCGTCGACCGATGTCCCGAGGATCTCACAGTCCAGCCCGCGGCGTTCGATCTCCTCCTCTATGGGGCCGCCGATGTCGACGGAGGTCTGGCCGCCGAACTGGACCATCGCGCCGTCGGCGTTCGTGGCCTCGATCACGTCCGCGACCTCCTCGGCGGTGATGGGCTCGAAGAACAGGCCATCCGAGGTGTCGTAGTCCGTCGAGACCGTCTCGGGATTGTTGTTGACGACGTGGACGTCGATGTCCATCTCCTCCAGGGCGTTGACCGCGTGGACCGAACAGTAGTCGAACTCGACGCCCTGGCCGATGCGGATGGGACCGGCCCCCACGACGACGACACTCTCGACATCCCGGTCGACCTGGAGTTCGTCGCGTTCCAGTTCCGAGATGGGGTCCCGCGTCGAGTAGTAGTAGGG
>PXSU01000035.1 GCA_003022745.1 Halobacteriales archaeon SW_9_67_25 | reverse complement strand
TGCCGGGCAAGCGAGCGATCTCGACGCCCGGGTGGCGCGCGTCTTTCACCGTGGCTCCGGCTCCGCGTCGTCGTCGGCATCCATCTTCACCCACCTGGAACGTGTTCGCGGCTGCATAGCCCCTCTTGTCGGAGGAGCCATATTATATCCCTGGCAACCCCGGTCACCGGCTGTATCCTCCCGAGACAGGACGATCTGGCCGGCCAGCGGGTGTCGATTCCCGCGGAGAACCCATCAGACAGAGACGGTCTCCCCGATGGCCGGCGCGGTCGCTCGATACCCCTCCCGTGCGAGTTCGGCCGCGAAATCCCCACACCGGTCCCCGTGATTCACCAGGACCCTGGCATCGCGGTACGAGTCGAGCAGCGAACAGAGCCCGTCCCGGTCCGCGTGGGCCGAGAAGTCGCAGGACTCGACCTGTGCACTGACGGGCATCCGGCGGCCGTCGATCTCGGCGCTCCCCGTCTCCAGCAGGTCGCGACCCGGGGTCCCCGCCACCTGGTACCCCGTCAGGGCGATCTTGTTCGTCGGATTGCGACGGATCTCCGGGATGTAGCTCATCGCCGGCCCGCCGGAGAGCATCCCGCTCGTCGTGACGATTGCGACGTTCTGTGCCGCAATGCGCGAGCGTTGCCCGTCGCCACCCGTGACGAACCTGGCGTGGGATTTGGCCCGTCCGAGTGCGTCGGCGTCGCACACGAATCCCGGATACCGCCGGAACGTCTCCGTGACCTGCTGTCCCATCCCGTCGACGTAACACGGGATGTCGTAGGCCTCGCACACCATGAGCATCTCCTGTGTACGACCGATCGCAAAGGCCGGCACGACAACGGTCCCCCCCTGCCACAGCGTCGTCCGGACGCTCTCGGCGAACCGTCGCTCGATCCCGTCCCGGGCCGCGTGCTCGACATCCGAATAGGTGCTCTCACAGAGTACCACGTCGGCCGCCGGGCGAGCGGTCGTTCCGGCAACGAGGCGCTGGTCGTCGGTGTGGAAATCTCCCGTGTACAGCAACCGCGTCTCCCCGTCGTCGACGAGCACGTGCGCGCTCCCCGGGATGTGTCCCGCGTCGAAGAACGTCACTTCGTGTGCCGCGGCCGCGAACGGCTGGCCGTATCCGTGCGTCCGCGAGACTTGCGTCACTCGCTCGATTTCTACCCCGGTGAACGGACAGTCGTAGGTCCCGCCGTGGAGCTTCAGCGTATCACGGGCGAGCGTGAGCGCCAGCTCCCGGGTCGGCGGTGTCCAGTGTATCGCCGGTCGTCGGTCCCCCGAGAGCAGTGACGGTATCGCGCCCACGTGGTCGAGGTGGCCGTGAGACGCGACGACCGCCTCGGGTTCGACGGTTCCGACCGGGAACTGCGGCGGCGTCGCCGGTTTCATCCCGTAATCGAGCAACAGCGAATCGTTGATAAGAATCGCACTCCGGCCGACCTCCCCCGCACCACCTAAAAACTGGATATCCATTGCCCGGAAGTTACCGGTAGTACCGTTTGTGTTCGTCGATTCGACGGACGTGCGCCGACTACTCGACAACGTCGGGACGGACGTGAAAGCGGCGGTAGCCCCCCTGCGAGAGGTCAAGCGAGCCGACCCACCAGTTCCACCGCTCGGCGAGGCTGTGGTCCTCGGGGGCGTCGGCGAGTTCGTCGACCACGTACGCGACGGTCAGTTCGTGCCCGAAGTCCTCGTCGATCCGGCCGGCGTCGGCGAGATCACGGCCCTGCCGGGAGACGGCGCGCAACGTCTCCTCGTCGCCCCCGAATTTGTCGGCCAGTTCGCGTTTCAGGCGTTCCCTGTCCACGGCCGTGGTAACTGCCCACACGGACTTGAAAGTACGGAAAGCGGCTGAGGGGAGTAAGCCCCCTTCTGTTCGGCCCGGCATTCAGCTGCGCGTCCGAACCGCGTCCGGGCTACCTTGTGGTCCGGACTTGCACCGGCGAGGATTCGCCGTTCCATCCGTTCTCTCCCGTCGGCCCTCGGTGGGTTCACTGCCCGGCCCTTTGTCGGCGCCACCGTCGGGCAGCGCCTTTCTCGGGCACGGGGTCGCACACCTCATCGGTCGGGGAGAGGGGTCTCGTTTCTGTTCCAGCGCCAGCGGTCTCCCGCCCCGGGCTTGCGCCCGGTCGCCTGCCCGGACAGTGGGGGGACTTTCCTCATGTCCCTTGCGCGTCTGCGGGCCGGGACACGGGAGCCGGGCTCCCTCTGCCGCCCGAGTGTAGGTGGCGGGCCATCCTAAGCGGTTCGGTCACGACGTCTCGGACCCGCGGACCAGCCCCGGAACGGTCAGCGTCACTGTCGTACCGCCGTCTGCGGGTGTCTCGAAGTCGACTTCGCCGCCGAGGGCAGTCGTCCCCCACGTGACGAGCCACAGTCCCAGCCCGCTCCCGTGTTCGAGTGCCGACTCCTCGCCCGTCTCCAGCACCGAGAGTTCGTGGTCTGGGATACCCGGGCCGTCGTCGGCGACGGTCAGCCGGACCGACTCGTCGTCGGTCCCGGCGTATGCCACGGTCACGTCGCCGTTCCCGTGTTCGAGCGCGTTCTCCAGGAGGCTGCGGACCACGAGGTCGAACAGCCGGACGTCGGTCTCGATCCGGACGCCGTCGGGAACTGCACACGTCACCGTCCCTCCGGGGTACTCCTCGCGGACGTCCGCGGCCACGTCCGAGACGAGGGCCGCGAGGTCGTGTTCGACGATCTGTTGGTCGCCGTCGAGTGCTTGCGCCGCTCGCCTGGCTTTCTCGCCCAGTTCCACCAGGTCCAGGGACGTCCGCTGGATGGTCTCGGCGTACTCCGCGATGTCGGCGTCTGTCTCCGTCTCGATGAGGTCCGCGTAGTTGACGACGACGTTGAGGTCGTTGCGGAGGTTGTGCCGGAGGATGCGGTTGAGCACACCCAGGCGCTGTTTGCGCTGGCGCTCGGCCGTGACGTCGACGAACACGACGGTGTACCCGACGTCGGTCCCGGCGGCGTCCCGGAGGGGCGTGATGTCGACGTTGAACTCCCGGTGGCGGCCCCCGGCCCGCAGGCTCGCTGCCTGCTCGCCCGCCGTGACTGCGAGGTCACCCTCGTACAGCGCCCCCAGCGGGGCCGCGAGGACCTCGGGTCGGTCGACGCCGAACGTCTCGCCCGCTGCCTCGTTGAGGTTGATCACCCGCCCCTGCTGGTCGGTGATGACGACCGCCGTGCCGATGTCGTCGACTGCTGCCCGCTCGGCGGTCCGTCGTGTTGCGGGCTTGAACTCGAACATGTCGTTGCGGAACAACGCGTACATATCGAGCAGCATGTGCGGGAGGAACATCAGCGGCGTCAGGTTGAACTGCGGGACGGGACCGAGCTTGAACACCCAGATGAAGAAGGGAGCGGCCGGCGGAACGGGCGTCAGGGCGATGGCGAGTGCCTGCTTGCGAAACAGCGGCCCGTAGCTGATGACCGTATCCAGCAGGAGGAAGATGCCGAGCGCCGAGAAGGCAAACAGCGCCACGAACTGGACGAACACCCAGGGGTGGTGCGTGTAGGTCACCGTCGCCGCGCCGAAGGCCGGCGCGAGTTCGAAGCCGCTCCAGACGATGTTGTGTACTGGGTTCGTGACCACCAGCGCCGTCGAGACGACCTCGAAGGCCACGGCGGCCCCGAACGCCGAGGAGCGCAACAGGTCTACCCGGCCCGTGTACTCGAGGGCAAAGGCGAGAAAGCACACGCCGATCCAGTTGATCGGCAGCCAGGTGAGAATCTCCAGGGCCTCGCGGACGAGGGGGTCGAAGACCAGCAACGCGACGCCGTAGGTCCCACACCAGAACACCTGGACCCCGATGACAACCAGGAACCACCACCCGCCGGGTTCGTCGCGCCACGGCCAGATGTACGCGAGGAGCACGAGGTTGGCGACGCCGACCGCGAGCGTCGCCACGGCGGGCCATGGAGGGAGCGATACCACGTGTCACTACGGGGCGCATCGGTACTTAACAGTTCGTTAGTCCACACGCCTGGCACCGTCCGGTTACCAGGTCGGCAGTCGGTGACGCGCTCGTGGTGACGCGGTCACGCCTCGTCGACGCGGGCCTCGGTGCCCGCGAGCATCTCGGTGGGCGAGTTCGGTCTGGGGCATCGGTGCGCCGTAGGCCTCGCCGGCGTCGGTGGCGATGCGGAGGTCCTTGTACTGGTAGCCCGCGAAGAAGCCGGGCTCGAAGTCGCCACGGATCATGCTGGGAGCGCGGTTGTCCAGCGTCCAGCAGCCCGCGGCGCCGCCGCTGATGGCCTCGACAACCGCCTCCAGGTCTGCCCCGGCTTTCTCGGCGAAGACGAGCGCCTCGCTCACCCCGACCATCTGGGCCGCGACGACGATCTGGTTGCAGGCCTTGGTGGTCTGGCCGGCGCCGCTGGGGCCGGTGTGGGTGACCGTCTCTCCCATCACCTCGAAGAGGTCGCGGTGGGCCTCCAGCACACCCTCGTTCCCGCCGACCATGATGGACAGCGTGCCGTCGATGGCACCCTGTTCGCCGCCGCTGATGGGCGCGTCGAGCATGTCCACACCCATCTCGGCGAGGTCCGCCGCGAGGTCCTCGGTGACCGTCGGCGAGATGGTCGACATGTCGATCAGCGTCATGCCCTCGGAGAGGCCCAGCATGATCCCCTCGCGGACGACCGAGTCGACGACCGCCGAGTCGGGCAGGCAGGTGATGACGACGTCGCTTCGCTCGGCGGCGTCGGTGGCGTCCTCGGCCGCCCGACCGCCGTACTCGGCGAGGTCGTCGACCGGCTGTTGCGAGCGGTTGTGCCCGACCACGTCGTAGCCCGTGTCGACGATGTTCTTCGCCATCGGCAGTCCCATGATTCCCAGTCCGACGAAGCCGATCGTGTTTTCGGCCATACCTGCTGTTGGCGGATGCATACCAAATAGGTGGAGGGTTCGCCACGTCTCCCACGGGCCCCGCTCACGACCGGCGGCGGACGCCGACCCGGGACCGTGCGAGGCGGACGACCAGCCACGAGACGCGCTGGAGGGGGCGCCACCCCGCCCGGAGTCGCCGGAGACCGTCAGCCTCACAGCGCGTCCTGGAGAAGGTTGGGTTCACAGAAGGGGGCGTGTTGCGAGCGGAAGCGTTCGTCGACGGCGAATTCGTCGATGTGTACCGGTACGGGCTGTGGCCGACGAGTGGGACAGCCTGTGAGCACGCAGCGAAAACCGCAGGTATTCCACCGCTCAACTGTCCGTGGCCGGCATGAGTTCCGCGAAGGCTCGCACCGGCATCGCGACCGCGCCGGTTGCCTTGATCGGCAGGGCGTAAAACCGGAACGGCGAGCCCTGGAGTGTGTCCAGTCCGCGCAGGTTCTCCACGACGAGAATCCCCTCGTCGAGAAAGGCCGTGTGCGCGGGCCGGTCGAGGTTCCGGTCGTCGAATGCCGGACGCGTCTCCTCGTGGGTACGGAACGGTTCGATGGACGCGGTGAACTCCGTCTGGCCGCCGTCCTCGTTGGACAGCCGGAAGCCCGGCATTCCGTCGTGAAACTCGTGGGTGAGGTCGACGAACCCGCTCACGGTCCCTGTGTCACCCCGGCAGGACAAAAACGGTGCGGTGCTGTCGGCTATCCCACGCCGCGATACCGGTCCGCGTCGGTCGCCAGCGCTGCCCCATCGAGGACGTTCGCCACTCCAGCCCGTTCCGTGGTCTCCGCTTCGCGGACGCGGACGCCCGCGCGTTCAATCACGTCGTAGACTCCTGCGGGTCGTCGAGCGCGCCGAGCACGTCCTCGACGGAGGGTCGGTCGAACGTCGACCGGCCTGCGTAGCTCCACGCCACCGTCGGCTCGCCGTCGCCACTCGAGACGACAACGACCTCGGGCATCCGTCCGAGGAAGTCGCTCAGGTCACCCAGGAACCCGAACCGGACGGGCTGGTCGAACGTCTCCCCCGCCGCGGCGTCGGGGTCGGCGAGCAGCGGGTAGGGCAGGTCGTACCTGTCCTGCCAGGACTGGACTTTCTCGCGGGGCTCGGGCACGATAGAGACGACTTCTGCGTTGCGCTCGCCGAACTCCTCGTAGCGGGCGGCGACCTGCTGGACCTGCTTTCTGCAGTTGGTACAGAGGTGATCCCGCTGCAGATAGACGACGACGAAGTCGTGGTCGGCTACGAGTGTCGACAGTTCGAGCGGGTCCGGGCCCGGGCCGACGTTGGGCAACGAGAAGTCGACTGTCGCCTGGGTCTGTGCCATGTCCGGACTACGTGCCGCATGTTGGTTTACCTGACGCTTCCCTGGAAGCGGGGTGGACACTGGATCGGACCGGCACTCGGGGGACTTATGAGCGCCCCGCCACTCCACTCGCCCATGAGCGAGGCCGACACGGTGCCCGGGAACAGAGAGGAGATCTGGCTGGAGAAGTACCGCCCCGACCGGCTGGCGGACATCGCCGGCCAGGAGACTATCGTCGAGCGCCTGCAGAGCTACGTCGAGCGCGACGACCTCCCTCACCTCCTGTTTGCGGGGCCGGCCGGTGTCGGGAAGTGTGTCACGGGCGAGACCCCAGTCCTCACGACCGACGGACTGACCCGAATCGACGACGTCGTGGGTGAGAGAGAGGGTTTCGCCGAGAACGAGGCCGGAACGGAGGTTCTGACATTCACCCGTGACGGGGAGTTCGAGTACGTCGAACCGTCGCACGTGTTCGGAAAGACCGCAAAAGAGGCTGTCTCGGTACAGACACGCGACGGGGCCGATCTGACGGTGACACCGGAACACAGATTCCTGGTTCTGACCCGGGATGGACTGACGTGGCGCGAATCCCGAAATCTCGGCTCCGGCGACAGGATCGTCCGACCGCTTTCGGTCCCACTGCCTCCCGAAGAGTCGGAACTTGACTGGGTCGACGCGATGGACGGGGAGCGCACTTTCGTCCACGTCAGCGAGCAATTTGCAAAGCGCCACGGGATCCCTTTCGAGGAGAACCTCGTCGGCGTCAAGAAGGACGAGGATCTCGATGCTCCATCGACGATCTGTTCACTCGCCTATCTCCGTGACCTGGGACTGTCGCGGGATGGCCTCCGAACACACGTCCGTGCGATCCAGTACGTCACG
>PXSU01000034.1 GCA_003022745.1 Halobacteriales archaeon SW_9_67_25 | reverse complement strand
ACAGCGTGCGGTCAATCCGGACAACAGCGACAGCGATCCGTATCAGGCCGTCCCCGCCTCAGCCTGCTGGGGGTCGAGGCTCTCGAGGATGTCCCCGACGATGCGTCTGTAGTTTTCGACCGGCTGGTCGTACCGTTCGCGGGCCATCTCGGCGTACTCGTCGACGCCGTCGCCCTGGAACGACTGGATGCGTTCGACGGTCCGCTCTGCGGCCTCGACGACCCAGCGGTCCCGGGTCGTCTCGTCGACGCGGTTGATCGACTCGGGTCGGACCGAGACGTTCACCTCGCCGTCGTCGGTCTCGTAGGTTCGGGGTTTGCCGACGACCGCGACGTATTCGGGCGGTTCGAGTTCCCGCAGCATCGAGGCTGCGTCGGGCTGGTACTGGCCGGCGTAGGTGAAGAACGTGTCGCCGTTCGGGTCGACGACCCGCCCCTGCCAGTACTCGGAGTCCTCCCCGACATCCTCGGTTTCGGTGAGGGTGCCGACAATGAACACGCGGTTGGCCCGCTGGCCCGTCGGCAGGAGGGCGTACACGGGCGCGCGGTCGTCGTCCGATTCCTTGAACGTGTAGGTCGCGTCGTTGAATTCGCGTGCGAACACGCGGCGTGCGACCTCGCGGGTTGGTGTACTCGCCATCTAAATCGACCTCGCTTTGATGAGGACGGCCTCGGGGTCGGCCGGTTCGGTGAGCCGTTCGACCTCGTTCGCCAGGACGTACCGCCCCAGCGTCGGGCCGGTCACGCGGTAGTAGTACCCCAGCGTCTTCTCGCGGATCTCGTCGGCGACGACGCTCGTGTCCAGCGCGTCCATGGCCATCTCCTGGGCTCCCTCTAGGCCGATGCCGGCGACATCCTCGGTTGCCTCCCGGTCGAAGATGACCTCGTGGACGTCGGTGCCGTCGTCGAGGACACCCTTGATGCGGAGGTCGAACTCGCCCTCCACCTCGCCGTGCTCGCTACAGCGCCCGTTCTGGAGGACGCGCGTGCAGTCCTCCTCGGGACAGCGCTTGATGAGTCCCGAGCCCGACTGGATGTCCACCAGCGCGCCTGTCACCTCGACGTCGTCGTCGCCGACCTCGATGTCCTCGTCGATGGCCTCGATGACGGTCGTCCGGTTGAGCTTCACCGAGTACCGCCCCTCGTACTCGTCGGTGACGACGTTGCGCAACTGGTAGACCTGTCCCTCCTCGAGTTCCGAGAGGTCCGACTTCGACCACTTGGTGAACTTGACGGTGCCGGTCTCGTCGCCGAGCAGTCCGACCTGCGCGACGGCGTCGCTCCGGGCGTCCCAGAGGTCGACGACCTTCGCGGTGATGTCGATCCACTCCTCGGCGGTGTCGATGTCGCGGATCTGCTTGACCTCGTTGCCGCCCCCGACCAGGTCATCGCGGTCCATCCCGGCCTCGTCGAGGTAGGTGTTGGTGACGCTCCGGCGTGCCTCGTCGACGGGCACCTTGTAGTCCTCGACGAGCGTCTCCAGGCGTTCGTGGACCTCGTCGACGGAAATGTCGAGCCGGTCCGAAAACTGTTCGTGTATCTCTGTCGCGTGGGTACGCAAATCTGTCTCAGTCATCGGCGTTCACTGTCTCCGCGTTGTTTTCTGTGGGAGACATACGTTGGTTGGTGCCCGATGGTATAAAAAGTTCCGTGACCGGACCGGAAGTGAAACCGGCTGGCTGTGGTGGGGCAGCCGTGGCGGGACGACGACCCAGTTCCGCCGACGGGGTTTAGTGAGCGGCGGCCCGACGAGAAGACGATGACCGATCCGGACCGGCTGTCGCGGTTCCTCCGGACGAAAGCCAACGCGGCCGGCCGCCAGTACGAGCGCGCCAGGCGGGCCTACGGGAGCGCCCGGGTGAGCGCACTCGCCGACCTGCCCACCGACGAGGAGGGGCAGGCACGCATCGTCTGCCGGCGGTACGCCGAACGGCGTGCGGTCCCGCTCGACGACGAGGCCCGGCCGGCGTGTTTCGACCCCGACCATCCCGATTGCCGGGGCTGTCTCGAGGACGTCCGCGACGGCCGGATCGAAACGTGGTGACGCCGGACAGTTTTTGCCCTGCCCGCGCGTCCTGCCGGTATGGACCGACCCCTCGTCGCGGTCGTCCTGGCCGGCGGGACCGGCACCCGTCTGTACCCGGCCAGCCGACCCGACCGCCCCAAACAGTTCCTCGAACTCGGCGGGGACCGTTCGCTTCTCGCTCGGACCGTCGACCGCGCCGGTTTCGTTGACGAGACGTACGTCTTCACCAGGCCGGACTACGCCGACGCGGTGCGCGAACAGGTGCCCGGCGCGGCCGTCCTGACCGAACCACGACCCGCAGATACCGGGCCGGCGCTGGTCTACGCGGCCCACCGGGTCCGCGAACAGGTCGGGGATTGCGTGCTCGTGGCCCTCCCGAGCGACCACTACATCGCGGGTGACTTCGCGGCCACCGCCCGGACCGCCGCCCGTGTCGGTCGAGAAGCCCGACGCCGAAACTGCCCGCCGGTACGTCGAGAACGGGTACTACTGGAACGCCGGCATCTTCGCCTGGACGCCCGACGCGTTGCTCGGTACCGCCCGCGACTCCCCGCTCGCAGAACTCGTCGACGCGCTCGCCGAGGGCGAGCCAGAACGGGGGTTCGAGGCCGTCGCGCCGATCAGCGTCGACTGTGCCATCCTCGAAGCCGCCACGGACGTGTTCGTCGTTCCCGCGGCCTTCGAGTGGGACGACCTGGGCTCCTGGGATGCCCTCGGGCGCGTCCTCGAGACGGACGCCGACGGCAACGCCGTGCTGGGGGAGGGACTCGCCATTGACGCCACCGATTGCGTGCTCGCCTCGGACGGTCACGTCTCGGTCGTCGGTGTCGACGGGCTGGTCGTCGCCAGCTACGGTGACCGGACGCTGGTCGTCCCCCGCGAGGGGAGCCAGCGCGTCCGCGAGGTCGTCGACGCGCTCTCCGAAGTGTAAATCGAGCGAACAAAACCGGCCTGTTTCCATCCCGAGAGTACACGCTAGAGAACGCTTCGAAGGGCCTGACAGACTGACGTAACCGAGTCGTATCGTTCGGCCGGGTCTGCCTCGAGACACCGGTCGATGATGGGTCCAGTGTCGGCGGGGACTGCAGTACCTGGCCGCGCGGCCGGGATATCACTGGCCCTGATGTCGTGTGCAATGTCGTCCGATGTGATCGGTGGCGACTCACAGAGCAAGTAACCCGCCCGTCGAACTGTTCGGGTGCGGTATACGGGGTCGGTCTGTCGATTCCACTCCGACGCTGGACGGCCCACTCCAGCCCCATCTGGGCGAGCGTTGCTCGCATGTCTGTGCCAGCCTCGTGTACGTATATCCACCCCGGACTGATCCCACACAGCGGGTCGTCACTGACAGACGCGGCGGCAGTGATGGCATCGCCAATCTGGACGAGCGTCGAGACGCGCTTCTCTGCGGGGAGGTCGGTCCCGACTGCCTCCAGGGCCTGTTCACTGACCTGGTATGTTACCCACGGGACGGGGTCAGTACCGGATTCGTAGATCGTCGCCACATTCGGGTGTGTATCCACGTCCTGCCACCGCGAGAGCCACGTCTCGAACGCCGCACGGACACCGGAGTCGTCTGCGTATTTGTGGGAGACCGCGATGATTTCGGCGCTCGTTCCGTCGCCCCACGGGGTCGCGTAGCGATGCAACACGCCGTCGGCGTCGATGAACTCCACCTCGGTCACGTCCGGCACCGACGCACCTAGCTGCCCGGGACTGGCCGGGCGAAGGTGGGTTTCCTCCGACTCCGTGTCGGTCGGGGTCTCGTCTTCGCCGGAGTGAGTCCCACCAGTATCGGCGGGGCGGCTCAACGCGGACGGGTCGAATTTGACACCGGATCTGGTGATCTCGTGTCTGAGAAACCGGTGATCGCGTCCCTCGTACTCCCCGGCAGACCGGTTGTACACTCGCAGCTGTTTGAAATCGTAGTCGTGCTGGATCTGTTTGGCCCGTTCGCAGGCCTCCTGACGACTCTCGCAGATGGCTACGGCACACGTTCCCTCGCCTGGGAGTGCTGTCCAGGCGTCGAGCAACTCGTCGCACCGGACCTCGAGACGCTCGAAGAGTGGATTCCAGTAGAGGTTCCCGACACTCCGGGGGGAGTCCCAGCGGAGGGCACACGGATGGCGGTCGGCCTCTATTTTCTTCTTCGTCGCCCGCACGGCATCGATTTGACTGTCGTGGAATCCCGGCGATTACCCCACTCCGAGACGAAGACGATTGCGTAGTCATCGACCCCTCCACCCGAGTTCGTATACACTAGTTTGGCACGACTGTGAACTAGTTTTCGATTGATGCAACAGCCCGCTGTGCCAATCTGGGCCGTGCACCGATACCCCCGGACAGTAACGGTCTCAAACGGACCGCTGTCGGTCGTTACCCGATCGACCGCAGTACAGCGTGCGGTCGACCTGGAACACAGCGACAGCAATCCGTATCAGCCCACCCGCGTCTGGAAGTCGTGGACCGTCCGGAAAAAGTCCCGCCGCCGGTCGCTGTGCATGAGGTAGTGGTCGGCTCCCTGGATTTCGACGTAGTCGGCGCGGTCGCCGGGGGCGTCGAGGTCGTCGTAGTACTCGATGGTTCCCGGCCGGTCGGCGATCTCGTCGGCACTGCCGCGGACCACGAGCGTCGGGGCGTCGATGGCGGCGGGATCACAGACGGGCTCGCCCCGGGCCGAGGCCGCCCAGTCGGCCAGCGCACCCGTCTGTGCGACGTAGGTGGTCTCGTCTCTGCCCTGGTTCGAGTCGATCTGGGCTCGCCAGACCGTCTCGAAGACGGCCTCGTCGCCGCCCTGGCGCTCCCGGACGAACCCGAGCGCGTCCGCGATGTCGTCTGCAGCCTGGTCGGCTCGCACCGGTGGTCCGTTCGCCTCGGGTGGTTCGTCCATCTCCGGGGGCAGGTCGCTGTGGCCGTACCCGCGGATATCGAGCGCGAAGGCGGCCCGGCCCCTCTCGGCGGCAGCGCGGAGCCACGAGTAGGAGTCGTCGCCCTCGACGGGCGTGGCGAACAGGGCCCGGGCATTGGTGATGGCGCCGTGGACGAACAGGACTGCCTCGCCGGCGCCGTCGGGCGAGTACTCCCAGCAGTTGAGCGTTGTGCCGTCGCGTGCCTCGATGTCGTGGGCGCGGAGATCCATGTCGGCACGCACGGCGTGGGGGATCAAATATCGCAGGGATGCGACGGGACGGGGTGCGAGGGAAGAGTGGACTCGGGTCAGCGGTGGCCGGGGTAGTCCCGCTCGAAACGCGCGTCGAGTTCCTCGCGGTCGAGTTCGATCATGACGGGCCGGCCGTGCGGACAGGCGTATGGGTTCTCACAGTCGTCGAGCGCCGCGAGCAGATCCAGGACCGATCCCTCGGTGAGCGAAGTGTTGCCGGTCACGGATGGGTAACAGGCCAGGTCAGCGAGCAGTTCGTCGGCGGCCGCCTCGACGGTCTCGCCGGGGACGCTCTCATCGGCGACGAAGGCCGCCAGCACGTCCCGCAGCAGTTCCGGGTCTGCGGCTTCCGCGATTAGTGTCGGCACCGTCCGCACCGCGACGGTCCGGTCGTCGACCCGGCCGGCACGGAATCCCAACCGTGCGAGTGCGTCGACGTGGCGCTCGAAGGCGTCGACCTCCCCGGCGGTCAGCGCGAGTTCGACGGGTTCGGCCAGGGCCTGCGTTCCGATGTCGCCCGCGAAGGACCCGCGCAGGCGCTCGTAGTTGACCCGCTCGTCGGCCGCGTGCTGGTCGATCAGTACGAGTCCGTCGGCTGTCTCGGCCACGACGTACGTCTCGTGGAACTGACCGAGCACCCGCATCGCCGGCAGCGAGTCGAACTCCCGTGGCTCCCCGCGCTCCCCCTCGCCCAGTCGCTCCTGGCGCTGTGGGCCGTCGAACTTCCGCTCTTCGGTAGGGGACTCGTGTCGCCGGTCGGCCGACATGTGTGGGCCGTCGGTTGCGGACCGGTGTTCGCTGCCGGCGCTCGCGGGTGTCGTCTCGCCCACCTCCGGGCCGGCACTCGTCTCCTCGACCGCCGAGGCGACCGGTCCCTCCTCGCGCCCATCCCGCTCGATCCCGTCGGCTCCCGTCTCTGCTGTCGTCCCCGCCGAGCCGCCGGAGCCGGCACCGTCGCGGCTGCCGGTATCCCGGCCGGAGTCGCTGTCCTCCCCGGCGCCGGCGTCCTCGCCCGGCTGAATTTCGGTCTGCTCGGGGGCCGACTGGCCACGGGGTGCCGAGGACCGGACCAGTCCCTCGAATAGCAGCGCCTCCTCGACGGCCGCGAGGACCTGCTCGCGGACGCCCGCCTCGTCAGCGAACCGTACTTCGAGCTTGCGGGGGTGGACGTTGACGTCGACGGTCGCGGGATCGACCGACAAATCGAGGATAGCGAAGGGGTAGCGGTCGGGAGCGAGCTGGGTGCCGTAGGCGTCGACGACCGCGTCCCGGACCGCGCCCGCGGTGACGTACCGACCGTTGACGAACGTCGAGAGGTAGTCCCGGCTCGCGCGGTTGGTCTCGGGGTGGCTGACCAGCCCCGAGAAGACGGCCATGACGGTCTCGCGGCGGTCCCCGCGGCCCGGCGCGGCGAACGTCTCGCGGCCGTCGTGGGCGAGGCTGACCGCGACGTCCGGGTTCGCCAGCGCGTACCCCGTGACGACCCTGTTGACGTGGGCGAACTCCGTCGACTCCTGTTTGAGGTACTTCCGGCGCGCGGGCACGTTGTAGAAGAGATCCCGCACCTCGACGGTCGTCCCCTCGGGACAGCCCGCGGGCTCGACGCCCGTCACCTCGCCACCCTCGACGGTCAGTTCGGTGCCCGTATCGCCACTTCCGTGTTCGTTTCCGGAACCTCCCCCAGGGTGTTTCTCGGCGTGCGGGCGCGTCGTGATGGTGAGCCGCGAGACGGCCCCGATAGCGTGCAGCGCCTCGCCGCGGAATCCGAGCGTGCCGACGCCGCCCTCGAGGTCTCCGATGTCGGTGATTTTGCTCGTGGTGTGTTCCTCGACGGCCCGGCGGAGTTCGTCCTCGGTCATACCGGTGCCGCCGGCCTCGACGGCCACCTCCACCCGGGTGGCGTCGGCGTCGAGGCTGTTCTCGACCAGTTCCTTGACAACACTTGCTGGCCGCTCGACCACCTCGCCAGCGGCGATGCGCTCGACTGTCTCCGGGTCGAGTTCGCGGATTTCGGTCATTACTCGCCGGTGGGGGGCTGTGCTCCAAAGTCTTCCGCTCGCTTCGCTCGCGAAAACGCCCAGCCCCCGGCCTCTTCCATTCCCGCAAACCACAACCTCACACCTCCCCAGCCTCCTGTGGTGCTCGACAGGTACGACGGTATCACAGACAGCGATTCCCAGAGAGCGGCCGGGAGCTATAGTTCCAGCACGGCAGGACGCTCCAGCGTCACATCCTCCCCGACACCCGTGACCTCGACGGTCGGCCA
>PXSU01000033.1:5606-6587 GCA_003022745.1 Halobacteriales archaeon SW_9_67_25 | reverse complement strand
GCGCCGTCGCCCGGGCCATCCTCGGGTTGCGCGGCGTCACTCCGGACCGCGACCCCGAGGACGTTGCCGACATCGGCGGAGAGAGCGACCCGGACGTCTACCGCCGGCACCTCGTTGGGATCGGCGGCGGCCACTACGCACCCCGCTTCGAGCGGGTGGTTCGCGAGACAGACTGGGCCGTGGGCCACGTCGCCGCCGACTGGGGGCTCGACGCGATGGGCGAGGCCGCCGCACCTGAGAGCGGAGCGGTCCTCGACGGGCTCTTCACCGAGAGCCGGGCGGCCTACGCGCTCGTCGACGGCGAGCGCCCTGCCCTCAACGACGCGGTCGCGGACCTCGGCTACCGGGCCGTGAGCGAGACCTGGGTCCGGGAGACCGACGGCGTTCCCCTGGACCTCGTCCGGGCACTCGAACGGGCGATGACGACTGTCGAGGATGGCCTGCGGTTCGGCGCACCAGCAGTCGACCACGCGGGAGAGTTCGTCGTCGTCGACCCGCCGGTGGCGTTGCTCGACGAGACTCGCGGTATCGACCGCGAGGCCACGCGGGCGACGTTCCAGCGCGTGGCCCTGGCCTTCGGCACTGACCAGGGCGGCACGCGCGTGACGGGACCGGCGGCACTCGCGGACCCTGCCGACCGCGAGGCGCTCGTTGACGGGATGGCCGCGGTGCTCCGGGAGCGCTACGACAGCGTCGAACGCACGGAGGGGACAGTCCGCGCCCGCGAGGTGGACTTCGACCCCGACCGGGCCCGGACGCTCGGAGTCCCCGAGGGACCGAAGTTCGGCCGGCTGGCCGCCGGCGATCCGGTCGAGGTCGACGGCGAGGAGATCCCCCCCGAGGCGGTCCGCGAGGAACGGGAACGCCGGTTCCCGGTCGATTAAAAAACGGACCGTTATCACTCGTTTTAGCGCTGTTTCGGCTGGAGATCCCCGATACGCAACTACCGGAACGTCTGACGCGCGTCTGACGTGCCGAAAG
>PXSU01000033.1:0-5597 GCA_003022745.1 Halobacteriales archaeon SW_9_67_25 | reverse complement strand
CGGGCCGAGGAATCTGCAGCCGAAGCGGACGCGTCGCCCGAGGAGCCCTCGACGTCCGGCGAGATGACCGACGAGGAGCTGGCCTCTGTCGTCAAGGACCTGGAGACACAGATCACGGTCGTCGGCTGTGGCGGGGCCGGGGGCAACACGGTCACGCGGATGATGGAGGAGGGCATCCACGGCGCGAAACTCGTCGCCGCGAACACGGACGCCCAGCACCTCTCCGACGAGGTCAAGGCCGACACGAAGATCCTCATCGGCCGCAAGCGCACCGGCGGCCGGGGCGCCGGGTCGGTCCCGAAGATCGGCGAGGAGGCCGCCCAAGAGAACATCGAGGACATCCAGCAGGCAATCGACGGCTCGGACATGCTCTTTGTCACGGCGGGGCTTGGCGGGGGCACCGGCACCGGCGCGGCGCCGGTCGTCGCCCAGGCCGCCCAGGAGGCCGGGGCGCTGACTATCTCCATCGTCACCATCCCCTTCACCGCCGAGGGGGAACGGCGCCGCGCGAACGCCGACGCCGGCCTCGAACGGCTGCGGGCGGTCTCGGATACGGTCATCGTCGTCCCCAACGACCGCCTGCTGGATTACGCGCCGTCAATGCCCCTCCAGGACGCGTTCAAGATCTGTGACCGCGTGCTCATGCGCTCGGTCAAGGGGATGACCGAACTCATCACCAAGCCCGGCCTCGTCAACGTCGACTTCGCGGACGTCCGGACCATCATGGAGAACGGCGGCGTCGCAATGATCGGTCTCGGCGAGAGCGATTCGGAGAACAAGGCCCAGGACTCCATCCGGTCGGCGCTGCGCTCGCCACTCTTGGACGTGGAGTTCGACGGCGCCAACTCCGCGCTCGTCAACGTCGTCGGTGGCCCGGACATGGCCATTCGTCACCGGCGTCGAATCCCCGCAGATCTACGGCAAGAGCGAGGCCGAGCGCGAACGGGCCGCCCAGCAGATCGGCGAGGACATCGACTACGTGGAGTAGCCTTCTCGGCTGTCTTTCCTCCTCCCCTTTTCGCTCCCGCAGTGTCCGCCGCTGGCATTCCTTGGTGGTCGTGTACTGCCGACAGCAAACGGGGGGCCATTTATTTCCGGTCCAGTCGATCAGCCAGTGTGACACTCGCGCTGACGCCGACCCTCGCAGCCGTTCTCGTCGTAGTCGTCTTCGTCGCCGGGACAATAAACGGCGTCGCAGGCTTCGGGTTTGCCCTCGTGGGAACGATGGCCCTGGCGACGGTCCTCGACCCGGCGACGGCGGTCGTGTTCATGATCGTGCCCATCCTGTCTGCGAACGCGGGACCGTCCTCGGGATGGTGGTCCTCGATTCGCTCCCCGCCGGCCCGCTCCGGGTCGGCCTCGGGGCCGTGACGCTCGTGTTCGTCGCGACCGCACAACAGGTCGTCCCGCTGCCCGGCATCGAGGGCGCGAAAGACCGGTGTTTCGTCGAGTCGCCGGCCGCGATGGCGGGCGTGGGCGGCGTCTCGGGATTGCTCTTTGGCGGCACGAACGTCGGCGTCCAACTCATCGCGTACCTGCGCAGCTGTGACCTCTCCCATGGCCTGTTCGTGGGCGTCGTCGCGATGGTCTTCCTGGGCCTGAACGCGGTCCGGGTCGGCATCGCGGGCGCGCTCGGAATGTACCCCGGGCTCACGCTGGTGGGTGTCTCGCTTGCGGCGACGGTTCCCGCGGTGGCGGGCGTCACGTTCGGCCAGCGGATCCGCGGGCGGGTCGGCGAGGCCACGCGCCGGGCGGTCGTGCTGGGCCTGCTGACCGTGATCGGTGTCCGGCTCGTCCTGGGCGGGCTGGGCATCGCCTGACCCGCATACGGGCCGTCGACCGGGACCGGGCGGAGTCACAATCCCCAAGTACTGGCCCCGGGAGAGGGCAGGTATGAAGGCGACTGCGCGGGCACACCCCATCCAGGGACTGGTCAAGTACCACGGGATGCGCGACGAGACGCTCCGGCTGCCCTACCACGACTCGATCAGCGTCTGCACGGCCCCGAGCAACACGACCACGACCGTCGAGTTCGACGCCGCGCTCGGGGCCGACCGCTACGTCGTCGACGGCGAACAGGTGACGGGCCGAGGGGCCGACCGTATCCGGACCGTCGTCGACCACGTTCGCGACCTCGCCGGGCTCGACGAGCGCGTCCGCTTCGAGTCGACAAACTCTTTCCAGACGAACGTCGGACTCGGGTCCTCCGCGTCCGGATTCGCTGCGGCGGCGACGGCGCTGGTCGAGGCTGCAGGGCTGGACCGCTCGCACCCCGAGATTTCGGCCATCGCCCGCCGGGGGTCGGCCTCGGCAGCGCGGGCAGTCACGGGCGCGTTCTCGCACCTGCGTGCCGGCTGTAACGACGCGGACTGTCGGTCCGAGCGGATTCCGGTCCCCGAGGCGTTCGCCGGGGAGTTGCGGGTCGTCGCGGGACTGGTCCCCTCCTACAAGGAGACCGACCAGGCCCACAACGAGGCCGCCCAGAGCCACATGTTCGAGGCCAGGATGGCCCACATCCACGGCCAGATCGCCCGGATGCGCGAGGCGCTCCGGGAGGGGGACTTCGAGCGGACCTTCGAACTCGCGGAACACGACTCGCTGTCGCTGGCCGCGACGACGATGACCGGTCCCTCGGCGTGGGTCTACTGGCAACCCCGGACCGTCGAGATATTCAACGCCGTCCGCGGATTGCGCGAGGAGGGTGTCCCGGTGTACTTCTCGGTGGATACGGGCGCCAGCGTCTACGTCAACACCACCGCCGAGTGCGCCGACCGCGTCGAGGGAGTCGTGGCCGACTGCGGCGTCGACACCCGCGTCTGGGAGGTCGGCGGTCCGGCACGCGTCCTCGCGGAGAGCGAGGCGCTGTTCTGACACGCGTCGCGAGACCGGCCGGGCCGGGAGGCGACAACGAGAGGTCTATGCCGGTCCAGCCCAACCCACAGGTATGCACGTCGCCGTCCTCGGTGCCGGCTATGCGGGTATCGCTCTCGCACGGAAACTGGAGCGGTCGCTGTCCGACGACGTCGCCATCACGGTCGTCGACGAGCGCGAGACACACGTCGTCCAGCACCTGATCCACCGGCTGGTCCGGTACCCCTCCCTGCAGGACGGACTGACCGTCCCCATCGAGGCGTTGCTCGACCGTGCGACCCACCGCCGGGCCCGGGTCACCGACCTCGACCCGGACGCGGGGGAGGTGACGCTCGAGGACGGGATGCTGTCCTACGACGTCGGCGCGGTCTGTCTGGGCGCCCGCACCGCAGACTACGACATTCCAGGCGTCGACGAGTACGCGACGCCGCTCAAGCGGCCCCGCCACGCCGAGGCAATCCGTGCGGACTTCCTCGATGTCTGCGAGTCGGGCGGCCGGACAGTGGTCGTCGGCGCCGGCCTCTCGGGGATCCAGGTCGCGGGCGAGCTTGCAGACCTGGCCCGCCAGCGGGGCGCCAGCGAGGCCGTCGAGGTACGCCTGCTCGAACAGCGCGGGACGGTGGCACCCGCCTTCCCCGGGAACTTCCAGCGGGCCGTCGCGGAGGAACTGGCAGATCGGGGCGTCGGCGTCGAGACCGGTCGGACCGTCGAGGCCGTCGACGCCGACGGACTCGACTTGGAGGGTAGCGAGGCGGTCGCGTACGACCAGCTCGTCTGGACCGGCGGTATCACCGGCGGGACGGCGTTGGGCGGCCAGCGCCCGCAGGTGCGGGCGGACCTCCGGCTGGGCGAGCGTACCTTCGCGGTCGGCGACGCCGCCCGGGTGGTCGACGCGAACGGCGAGCCTGCCCCCGCGAGCGCCCAGACCGCGGTCAGGCAGGCCGACGTCGCCGCCGAGAACGTCGGGCGACTCCTCGGATATTACCGCGACGGCGACGACTTCCGTCCCCACATGGCGCGGTACCGGTACGACGAACTGGGCTGGTTGGTCAGCGTCGGCGACGGCACCGTCGCACAGGTCGGCCCCTCGGTCCTGCGGGGGCCGGCAGCGAAGGCCCTGAAGACCACCGTGGGTGCGGGCTATCTCGCCTCTGTCGGTGCCATCGAGCGGGCGTCGGACCTGGTCTGGGAGGAAGTCGGTTCGAAACCCGTCCCCGGGTGACTGTCACTCGGCCTGCTCCATGGTCTGCTCCATCGCGGTCTCCATCTCCGCTGTGCTCGGGAGCGACGCCGACGCGCCCGCGGCGAGTTCTTTCCGGGCGAGCCTGTACCGCGAACTCCTCCCGCTGGAGGCCGGCAGTGACGCCGCCAAACCCTATCTTGACGGCCTGCCGGAACACTACGCCGGCGAACACCTCGTCTTCGAGTGGCTGGAGTTCCTCCTGCTCCACGCCGGCTACCAGGGTGCCGCCGAGGCGCTCGACTACTACGAGTCGGTCGGCTGGATCACCGAGGACGTCGAGTCCGATCTGAACGACTACCTGCTGGACATCGACGACCACCTGCTGATACTGTCGGCTATAACTACGTGAAGATATTCGGCCCAACGGGGGGCCGAAATTACTCACGGGCTTATAGCCGACAGTATGAGTCTGGTCTACGTCGCGAAACTCGCCTCGATGCGCTGACCGGCGGCTGTCCACAGCACCCTCCGGGCGTGTCCGCGTTTCCGGTTCTTATATGCAGCGGGCCTATCAATAGGCTTCCACATGAGTTCCGACGTTGACGCGGAGACCGAGGAAGTGTCGGAGAGCGGTGCCGGCGACGGCAGCGGGACGGTCCCGGTAGGCGTGAAGCTCGGGAGCACGCGGACAGTCATCGCCCTGCCCTCGGATGGCGGGTTGCGGACGGTCCGGACGCTGACGTGCCTGGCGAGCAACTCGCACCGTTCACGACGGGCGCGGTAACAGGCAACGAGGTCGACCGCGTCATCGCCAACTACGTCGAGGAGTTCGAGGAGCGCGCCGGCGTAGTGCTTGGCCGCGAGATCGAGGCCACTGCACCCGACCGCCCGGACCCCTCGGCGACCATCGGCGCCCAGCGCATCGCCGCCCGGCTCGCAGGGTCGGACTAGCGCCGCGCCCCCGCCCAGCAGGCCAGCCACCGGAGCAGACGCGGGTCGGCCTCAGCCGGCACACCGTCGGGTGTC
Source organism: Halobacteriales archaeon SW_9_67_25 (assembly GCA_003022745.1). Classification (GTDB taxonomy): domain Archaea; phylum Halobacteriota; class Halobacteria; order Halobacteriales; family Haloarculaceae; genus SW-9-67-25. The sequence continues at coordinate 517 of PXSU01000033.1, read as the reverse complement.
TCTGCGTCCGGGGTCGTTTCTTCCGTGCCCCTCTCCCAGGGGGGTCCCAGTTCCGCCGGCAACGAGAGTGTCAGCCGGGCCATCGGTCGCGTTGTCGGCCCGTCCTCGCCTAAACCCCCGTCAGACACCCGTCAGCCGCCCGTCCCGTGGCTCGCCACACATGAGATTCGTGGGGAACGACCCACACACATCGCCCTCCCAGAAATCATAATGATTAATAATCCTCGTATCGAAGCGGTGGATGGAATGACACAGTGCACCCGGTGTGGCGGACAGCTGACCTACAACGACGAGACGACGAAACTCGTCGAGTACGCCTGCCCGACCTGCCACAACACGGTCATCGTCCAGAAAGAATCGTTCCGCGCGCGAGCCTGATCATGCCCTCCCGGCACACACACGCCCGTTCTGTATCACTGGTACGCTGACTCGTCTTCCCGTCCGGCCGGACCAAAGCGTTTAGCCCGTGCCCCCGCGAGTGCCGGCATGGCCGAGAAGTCCGACGAACGCAACGTCA